>NZ_JAPFQV010000044.1:0-54669 GCF_033804685.1 Micromonospora sp. RTP1Z1 | reverse complement strand
CGCCGACCCACGCCGCTTCCTGCCAGGCGGTGTCGAAGTCGTCCTGGTGGCGTTGGTAGGCGTCCAGGGCGGCGAGCCGCTGGGCGATGAACTGCTCTCGCAGCGCCCGGGAGGCGGCGACGAACTCCGGTGAGCCGTCACCGGTCGCTGACCAGGTGATCCCTCGGCTGGTTGCGCGCCACGGCCGTTCGCGTCCTTCAGCCAGTTCGGGTGCGGGCTCGACGAGGCCCCACTTGGCCAGCTGGCCGATGTGATAGCTGATGGATGCCGTGGACTCGCCGGTCCGATCGGCCAGCTTTCGACCGGAGGCCGGACCGTCGACGGTGAGCAGTTCGAGAAGTTTGAGCCGGATGGGATGGGCGAGCGCGCGCAGCGCCTGTGGGTCGGTGAGTTGCTTCTTCTGACCGGACGACATTGAGCCAACATAGCTTGGCCAACACTTCTTGGCCAAGCTATGTTTTGGAAGTATCACCGAACCACAGCGAAGCTGGCTACGACTTGATCCGCTCGGGCCTGGGGCCCAGTCGCGTCGTTCGTCGCCGCCCGTGCGGCGATCAACAGAGAGCAGCCCACCGGGAGACTGCCGATGCGGCGGGGCGAACATCCAGGTGCTACTCGAGTTTCGGGGACTGCGCCCAAGATGGGGGCCGCCGAGGGCGCCGGCGAAGGCTCGTGATCGATGTCATCTGTTGCGCATCGGCAGCCGAGTTCGGCGCACTCATCTCGGCACGTCCGGATGTGTGCACCCAGCCGTTCACCTTCGTCGCCGGTATCGGGCCGGCCCTGATCTTCGTTCGCGCCCGGTCATGAACGACCGCGCGCGGACCGCCGCATGATGCAGTCCGGGGCAAGGCCACCTTGCCTCTCGCCCCGGCTCAGGCCCACGGCGGGAGGAGTTGCCGGAGTAGCCCTCCAGAAGGATCGGATCCAGGTACCGGACCGGGACGCGATCGTGAACCGTGATTTTGCTGGTGCGGTCGCAGGAAACGCAGGCGACCAGGAGCAGGATGTCGAGGAGTTTGCCGTTGGCATTGACGCGGAACTTGCCGTCGCCGGTGCTGGCGAGGCCGGAGTGGCAGTGGACGCAGCGGAACGCGAGCAGGGGAAGGTGCGTGCGCCGAAGGGTCCAGGACGGAACGATATGAGGACGCGTAGACATGATCCCTCTGAAGACCTGACGGAAGGCATGGGGAAAGAGCCGACGGCGACGTCGGCGACCGATGCACGGGGAAGGCGTCAGGTCTAAAGAGCAGGCGGCGTCACGCGGGGTGAAGTCCTCTCGTGAGTGGATCGGAGGAGAAAGATCCAGTTGCAAGGTAGGGCGGGACGGGCTGGCGAGGCCACCCATTTTGTCTTGGTGCCGAGCACTGAGGGGCAGGGTCGGCGAGCTGGGCATCGACCACGCGTCGTTCGCCCCCGCGGCCCCTGTCTGCCGCGTTCCGGCCGCCCCCGTGGGACTTGTTCCTCCCGCTGGCCTTCGCCCTGTCCTTCGTCAGCCTCGCGGGGACGACCGCCGCCTACCTGCCACGGCGAATTGGTGAACAGAGAGGATAGGAGCAGCCGCCTCGAAAGCCCGAGCCCGCACATCCGTCGTCGTCACGGCGGCGCTCGCATCGCGGCCATGAGCGGACGTCCAGGGGGCGGCGATAGACTTGTCCTGCCCGTTCACCGATCATGAACCTCATGGAGGACCAGCAGGCGCCACAGTCGGCCGAGGGTGAGGCGAAGGTCATCACGCTCTGCGGCTCGACCAAGTTTGAGGCTGAGTTCGCGGAGGTCAACCAGCGGCTCACGATGGAAGGTTGCATCGTGATCAGCCTCGGAATGTTCAGCCTCCCCGATCTGCCGGACTACGACTGGACAGTCGACAGCTCGGACCTGAAGGGGCGGCTTGGCGGCGTGCACTTCCAAAAGATTCGCATGGCTGACGAGGTGTACATCGTGGATCCGGGCGGCTACTTAGGTGAATCAACCCGACGGGAGATTGCCTACGCGGAGTCGCTCGGCAAGCCGGTTCGGTATCTGAGTCGCGAGCGCTTGGCGCGAACGGGAGACGGCCCCCAAGAGTGAGTCCGACCGGGCGGTCCGCTCATCGGCAGATCCGGATGGCCGCCCGGGGGCGTCACCCGAACTTCGTCCATTGCCCTTCGGAGACCACCTCGACGGAGCCGTCGACGACCTTGATGGCCGTCTGTTCGTCGATGGCATAGGCCGGGACGCCGAGGTCAGCAGCCCACCGCTCCGCGTCAGCGAGGGTGTTCTCTGGGAAAGCGTCCAGGTGCGGGAAGATCGAGAAGTCGACGACTCCCAGGGTGCGGTCGTCCGGCGCGGACGGCCACTCGACGAAGTCCTTTCCGATCCGGGGCGTCATCACCATGCTTCCCGCACTCACGCCCACCCAGACCATGTCGGGCAGCGAAGGCAGCAGATCGGCCAGTCCGGACTCTCGCATCCAATGACACAGATACGTCGCGTCGCCGCCGTCGACCAGGAGCACGTCGGCCTCCCGGATCCAGGGGACCCATCGCTCCGCGCGGATGGTGGGCAGCGCGGTGAGTTCCAGCACGCCCAACGACTTCCAGCCCAGGTCGCACATGGGTGACGGGCTCCGGCCGGCGATGAAACGCCAGGCCGAGGCGGGGTTGCACATGGGGTGCCCGTACTCCGCTGTGGGAATGCAGAGGGCATTGGCGTCGCCGATCGGCTTGCCGAGAAGCTGCACGAGCGCCGAGTGGATGCTGGGGTTCGTGACGCCACCTGATGTAAGCAAGAGCTTCAAGGTGCCTCTGAATTCGCACGCGGAAGGGTGGATGTGCCTGAGACCAGGCACCGAGCCGGGCTCATCGTAGTTCGGGTCTCCTCTTTCGGAGGTCCCTCAGATTGCCAGGCGCGATCGGCCCCGCACCCGGGTCCTACTCACACAGCACGTGCACCCGACTCAGGCACGCGGGATGCCCATGTCACGACGACCGCTCATCGGCAGATCAGGATGCCTGCTCGGCTCAAAGGCCAGCTACCGAGCGTGACCACTCGCGATCAGTGCGCGCGCACGGACGGCGGCAGATGCGGATGTTCGTCTTGTTGACGTGGCGGCTTCTATTCGTCGGCGTCTGCTCGGCCGTTGACCCCAGGTGGGGCGATCTGCTTGGCTGCGTCCGCGACGACCTTGCAACTCCCACTCGAGAGACCGGAGACAGTTATGTCCTTCACTGCCGCGATCAGGTCGGTTCTTACTCAGTACGTCGGCTTCACGGGTCGGGCCCGCCGGTCTGAGTACTGGTGGTTCGCCCTGTTCACCGTCCTTGTTGGTCTTGCCGCTGCCATCCTGGATGGTGTGCTGGGAACGACTCTCGGCTCGGGGCGCGGGTCCACCGGTGTCATCGGCATCATCGTCAACCTGGCGCTGCTGCTGCCGACGCTGGCGGTCGCGATGCGACGCTTGCACGACACCGACCGGTCGGGGTGGTGGCTGCTGATCGGACTGGTGCCGATCGTGGGCGCCATCGTCCTGCTGGTGTTCTTTGTGTTGGACAGCACGCCCGGGACGAACCGTTTCGGCGCCAACCCCAAGGAGCGGCCGCTGCCCGCGCCCAGCATGGCGTGACCATCCCAAAATCTTGACCGCCTGGCGTCGCTTGCCAGCTTCAAGTGCAGCAGGCTGGCCGGTTTGCCTCACCACCGGCCGGCCTGCTCTTGCCCAGAGCGGACCGGGCGGGCGCCGCCTCGCGATCTGCGGCAGTCGAGGATGTTTACGGCGGCATGATCGTGGCGCCGATTCCCGACTCAGGCACCAGCACTGGTGAGCGCGGCGACCGCTCGGGCAGCGGCCGCGCGAACCCTCGGTAGCGGATCGTCTCGAAGCTCGGCCACGGCCGGAAGCAGATCGCCGAGGAGGTGTCGAGCCACAACCTTCGCCGCCAATCGCGCTCACTCGGGGGAGTGGCCGGGCGCGAAAAGGCTGGCGCGCTTAAGGTCGGCTCGGCACGGCAACCTTCGCGAGACCAGGACGGGCAGGACATGGACCAAGGCACCCGCGACGAGATGCTCGGCCGCCTGGCTGAGGCAGTCGGGTCCGTCACAGTCGCACACCCGACGCGGGTTGCCATCGACGGACCGCCCGCCGCCGGCAAGACCACCCTCGCCGACGAGCTGGCCGTCGTCTTGCGCGAACAGGGTCGCGATGTCATCCGCGCGGCGATTGACGATTTCCTCTTCCCCCGGGCACAGCGCTATCCGCGCGGCGAGTACTCGGCCGAAGGCTGCTACTTCGACACCCACGACTACAACGCGCTGAACCGGGTTCTGCTCGATCCGCTCGGCCCGAGCGGAGATCGACGCTGCCAATACGCGGTCTACGACCGCACAGCGGATACTGCGCTGTCCCCGCCGGTCACGACTGCCCCCGCCGACGCCGTGCTGATCTTCGACGGCGTCTTCCTCATGCGCCCGGAACTGATTGATCGATGGGATCTGCGCATCTTCGTGTCGACCGCGCTCGAGAAGACCGTGGATCGTGCCGTGATCCGAGAGCGCCGAGTGTCATCTCGGGCCGAAATCGAACGGCGCTGGCGCGAGCGTTACATCCCCTCCCAACAGTTCTACTTCGCTACGGTCCGCCCGACCGATCACGTCGACATCATCGTGCACAACGACGAGCCCCAGCAGCCGGTCTGGGAGACCCAAACACACTGACCGCACTCAATTCGGCATGTCCGGGAGCTGGGCGACCCAACTCGTCGTGACGTTCCGTAGCGCGCTGATCGCGGCAGATGCACATGATCATGAAGGTGCTGATTACGGCGAGTTCGGAGGCTTGGCCTTTTGCGGGTAAATGGTCTCGTGACGGGCCAGCATGGCAACGAACTCGCTGATCTTCCGCTCGCGGGTCTGCGCCCGTTTGACTGCATTGACGCGGTGGATGAGAGCGAACCGGTTGGTTTTGGTGAGTACGTCGAGCATGGCCTGGGCGGCGGGGTCGGCAGCGATGGCGGCGAGTAGGTCGGCCGGCACCTCGGCTTCCGACGGCGGGGCGTAGGCGGCCGCCCACCGCCCGTCCGCTTTCGCGGCTTCTACCGCGGCGCGGCCTGGGGGCAGCATTCGCCCCTGCGTCTCGAGCCGGGCCACGTGGGCGACGTTGCGTTGTGACCAGGAACTGCGGGGCCTGCGAGGGGTGAACCGGATCCAGGAGGTTTCCTGATCCCGTTTACGGGCCTGCCCGTCGATCCAGCCGAAACACAGGGCCTCGTCGACCGCCTGCTGCCAGGTCAGCGTCGTGACCGTGCCGCCCTTCTTGGTCAGGGCGAGCCAGACACCGGGCGACGTGGCGTGGTTGGCCGACAACCACGCACGCAGCGCCTCGGCGTCCGCAACGATCAACTCATCCAGTTCGGCGCTGCCCATGACTGCAGGCTATCGCTGCGCCGTGGCCGCAGCCTCTGCCTGTTGGACCGCCCGACTCGGCGGGCTGCCGGCGCGCCGGTCGCTCGGCGGACCGTCGGGGGCAGGACCTCGACGCTCAGGACGGTCTCGACGTCGGGCCGGCATGTCGGACTCCTCGTGCACGTGTCGGTTGCGGCGAGCGTCGTCCACGACCACGGGCCTCTGCCAATCGCCAGCGCCATCCACGGTGGCCGCCAGACGCCGTACGAGCCGGCCACGCCCGGCGATCCAGCCGTGCACCTCAACCGCTCGGTCTGCGGCTATGAGCGGACGTCCGCGCACTACTCGTTGATGAGCTGCTCTCGAAGAATGTCTGCGTGCCCACAGTGCTGGGCGAGCTCGCGCAGCACGTGGAGATACACCCACCGCAGCGGAAGCGGGCCCCGCCGGTGCCCGTGAAGGATGTCGTCCAGACCCAGGGATGACGTCGCATGGCGTGATGCTTCGCAGGCTTCGCGGTGTGCGTGCTGGACGGCGGCGATCGTGTCGTCGTCATCGAGGATGAACGACTCGTCTGACGTCGCAGGGATGCCGATCTCAGCGCGCGACCGGCACGTGACGGCTTCGTCAAACCAGACCTTCTCGACGAAGGTCGCGTGCTTCACAAGACCCAGCAGCGTGGTCCGGGAGGCCACCAACGATCGGCGCACCTGTTCCTCTGTCAGCCCGTCCAAGCAGCCGTTGAGCGCGCCGCGGTGCTCGTCGAGGAACGCCTCGAACTGGGCACGGGCTGGCTGTGCGACGACCTGGTCGGCGAAGGTAGGCGGGTAGGAAGGCATGGGCGAAGCATTCCAGACCGTCGCCCAGGAGCAACTAGCGGACATCTGCGCGAGCGGTCGGCTGACTTGTCGGTCTCGCAGGTGCGGCCCCTGACGCCCGATCGGCGGCAGATCCGCGCACCCGGCTGCAGCAAGGGCCGGAACTGGCGGTACAGCGCGATGGTGCCGATTGGGCACGTGGGGTATCAGCTCGGATCGGTGACTTCGTCCGCCGTGGCGGGCGAGGAGTTCGGAGAGCGCTCGCTTCGAGACGCACATCAACCGGGCGGCGGCGACGCTGGGCGGACACCGTCGCGCCCAGCTCGTGGTGACCGCGTTCCGGACCGGCTTGGTCCTGCCGTGGCGGCTTGGAACAGCGCGGCTGTTGACCTGAGGTGTGCGGTCAGCTCCGCTGGACCGCTGACTTCGAACGGCAGCCCGATCGACGCCAGCCGGAGCGCGTGCCATTCGGGGGTGTCCGGCGGTGCGTGCCACCGGCAGGTTCCGTCCGGCTGGTCGGTTAGGGTGCCCGGCGGCGGCCCGCCGAGACGGTCCACCACGTGGGCGGCCGGTGCGTGGATCACTACGTCGGCCGGGTACGTCGGGGCCATCTGCATGGTCCGGCTGGCGACGAAGGCAGCGACGTCCCCGCCGGGTACGTCCCTCGTGGCCGCCCGGGCACCGGTCGCGGCGAGCGTCGTGACCCGGTCCAGTCGGAAGGTCCGCCAGTCGTCGCGGTCAAGGTCGAAAGCGAGCAGGTACCAGCGCCGCCCTGCCGTCACCAGGGCGCGCGGCTCGACGTGCCGGCCCTCGTCGCGGTACTGGAACCGCAGCCGCTCGTGGTTGGCGATCGCCGCGGCGGTGACGACCAGCGTGTCGGGGTCCACCGGCTCCGCGGCCAGGGAGAACGGGTGGGCCACAGTGGAGGAGGCCAGGGTGTCGACCCTGCGGCGCAGCCGGGCCGGCAGAACCTGAAGCAGCTTGCGCATCGCCCGCACCGCAGCCTCGTCCACCCCGGCCACCGGCTGCGCCGCCGCCGTACGCAGCCCGATGGCCACGGCGACCGCCTCGTCGTCCTCCAGCAGCAGCGGCGGCATTGCCACGCCGGCTGTCAACTGGTACCCGCCCAGGCCGCCCTGCTCCGCGTGCACCGGATAGCCCAGCTCCCGCAGCCGTTCGATGTCGCGCCGCACGGTTCGGCCGGACACCCCGAGCCGCTGCGCCAGCTCGCTTCCCGACCACAGCCGAGGGGTCTGCAACAGCGACAGCAGGGACAGCAGTCGGGCACGCGCGTCGGACATGGCTGCCATTGTGCCGCTCGATTAGGACGGGAACTGACCTATACGAGATCTACCGTAGGCGCAGTTCGCTACGACACGAGGGAGATTCACCATGAGCAGCACCGCGCCCGCCGGGTACACGACCGCCGCGCCATGGATCGTCACGCCGGACACCGGGCAGTTGCTGGACTTCATCACCGCGGTGTTCGACGGGGTCGAGCTCGGGCGGGTACGGCTGGAGGACGGGACCATCGGCCACGCCGAGATTCGCGTCGGCGACACCATCCTGCTCGCTTTCGACCAGCAACCGGACTGGCCGGCCATGCCGTCGCTGCTGCGGGTCTTCGTCGCCGACGCCGACGCTACGACCGAGCGCGCGGTCGCCGCGGGAGCCCGCGTGGTCACCGCACCGGCCACCCACGCCTTCGGTCAGCGGGGCGGCCGGGTACGCGACCCGTTCGGCAACATCTGGTGGATCAGCACAGTGGTTGAGGACGTCGCACCCGAGGTGGGAATGCGGCGGCTCGCCGAACCGCCGTACGCCGAGGCGATGCGCGACGCGCAGGAGACCCTGGACCGGGAGCTGAGCGGCCGCACCGACAGCCTCGTCAGCCGCCCACTGATCGGCTGAGCCCCGTACCTGTCCAAGACGCTACGTCGCGAAAGCTTTCCCGCACCCAGGATCCGCCCCGCGCCAGTATCCGGCTTCAAAAACGCACTCTTCTCGGCAGGTGAGTGCGCCGCCACCATCGCTCGATCCTCATCCAGGGGTTGACCTGCTCAAGCTGTCGGCTGGCGCCGATGCTCATCGGTTCCGGCCGGCCGGCTTGGCTGTACGGATGGCTGTACGGCCAGGCCAGGGACCGTCAGCCCGCGTTCCGCCGATCCTGCTGTGGTCCGTCAGTGGCTTCGACGGCTAGCTCCTGATTGACGGACACTGCCGTCTGGCCGCAGCCCTCGCTGAGGGTATCGAACCATCATTCCTGGTCTTGGCCATCGGCTCAGACCCCGAAGTCGACCACGAGTGGCTCGACCACGCCGCCGCTCACGTCGAACTGCTGGATCGAGTGAACGAGCAGGCTGTGCGGGGCCGCGCCAACGCGCTGCGGGCCGCAGATGCCCTCACACGTCGGTTCGCCGACGTGTGCGCTGACCTGCCCCAAGAGGGAAGGACCCGGGCCTGGCCAGTCCGAGGCGGCGTGCGGGCCTGGGAACAGCAGGCAGCGAGCGTGGCACGCGGCTGGTTGGCGAATGTGAAGGAGGAGTAGCGCCACGCGGCGCTCGCTCTGCGGCATGTCCGGACGACCGTTGGCAGGGGCGGACATCTGATTATCGAGGCACTACTGCTCGCAACGCCGACGCGCGAGATGGCCGGTGATGTCGGCGGCAATCTCGACCGTCTCAGGCAGGACCTGCATGATCCGGCTATATACCTGCTCTTGCTCCGAGATCGGCAATTCGAGATAAGCCGAGATGGTCGAGAGATGGCCAACGTAGTCGCGAGCACTCATCGTCAAGCGCCGCTCGATCAAGGACTGCTGAACATCGGTGAACCACTCAGACCGTTGGAGCTCCGTACCCGGCCACTGCATGTCATGTCCCGGAGGCGTCCCATCTGGAGACGGAACCTCGTCGCTCTCCAAGAACGGTGCCCGGGCCGCGCGAACAGCTTCCTCCACAGCCGGGTCAGCCAGCTGGACTGGTCCACCGAACGAGGCAAACACGCCACCCGGCTCCAGCAGCGCGGCCATGCGCGACCACCGACCCTCCGGGTTCGTCCAATGCAGCGCCGCTGCCGCATAAACCAGCCCGTAGCTCTCGCCCGCTCGCAAGTCCTCGAAGGCGGCTTGCACGGTCTTGACGGTTGCTGGCACGTGCTTACGCAGCTCGGCGAGCATGGCCCCGTCAGGCTCGGTCGCGGTGACCGTGACCCCCCGTTGAGCGAACAGACGGGTTGCTTTGCCTGTCCCAGCGCCAATCTCGAGGGCAGTCCGAACCGGCCGACCCGCGTACGTCATCACCATGTCGAAAAGCTCCACGGGATACCCCGGCCGGAACCGTTCGTATGCTTCCGCCACCACTCCGAAGCTCAGTGCGCGACCAGGCATGCCGAGCATCCTGACACGATCTGCGCCGTCAATGCTCGGTCTTTTCGGCGACCCAGCCGCCGCGATCACGGGCAGCGAAACGCTGAAGCAACGACGATCGCTCATCGGCACGGTCGGACGGCTTTGGCGCCATGGGCCGCTTAGCTTCGAGGTGATCGAAGCCCCCGCATCGACTGTCAGCGCCGCATCAGTGCGAAGACCCCCCAGCCAAGGTACGGCCGCAGGTAACGGACGTACCGCAGCGGGGCGGTATCAAGCTCGATACGAAACTCGCCAGCCAGTTCATCGTGCGGGTTCGCGTTGAGCCAGTTGCGCACGGTGATCCACTGAGCGGCGACGTACCGGTCCCAGCTGTCCTCGTCGGCGAGCACCATCTCGACCAGGTCCCACCCCAGCTGTCCGAACAGCTCGACGAGGCCGGGCAGGTCACGGTAATCCTCTGCGGCGGAGGCGTGGCACCCTTCCACGGTTGCCTGATCTGGTGGAGCCGCTTTCCAGAACGGCTCGCCGACGAGCAGCATCCCTCCCGGGCAGATACTGCGCTGTAGTTGAGCAATGGTGCCGGCGATGCCGCCGCCGATCCAGGTGGCCCCGATGCAGGCGGCGACGTCGACGGGTGTGGCTGCCACGTACCCGGCGGCGTCGCCGTGCCGGAACATGACCCGGTCGCCGACACCGAGTTCGACGGCACGGGCTCGGGCGTCGCCGATCGAGACCGTGCTGATGTCGATTCCGGTACCGATGATGCCGTGGTCACGGCTCCAGGTGCACAGCATCTCCCCACTGCCGCAGGCGAGGTCGAGCACGCTCATGTCTGTCTGCAGGTCGATGGCCTGGCCTAGCGTGGCGAGCTTTTCGGCGGTTATGGGGTTGTGGATGCGGTGGTTACGTTCCCGGATGGTGAAGTTGCGCGGAAGATCCACTTCTAGAGTTCCTCACGTCGATGGTGCGGATGGTGACAAGGCCAACGCGGATTGACGTGACGGACACACGCATAAAATGCACCTCCAAGGTCATGTGAGGCCAGAAGGTAGGTGCTCCGGAGGCTGCGGTCAACGGGATTTCGCTGGTGCCTCCACGCCGCCGTTCGCCCCACCCATCCCCGCTGGTTATCTCCGGATGATCATTCCGATCGAGCTTGTCATCTTCGACTGCGACGGAGTGCTGGTCGACAGCGAGCGCACCGCGGTGAGCCCAGCTATGGGCGTGGGCACGGGCCGCGACGCGGCAGCCCTGTTCGACCTGGGACAGGGTGGTCGCCGTCGAACCGACCCCGCAGCTCCGCGCGTATGATCAACGCATCCACGCAGCCAAGGACATCGAGTGGGTCGACGACGCTCTGCCCGACCTGCCGGTGCTCCGCAAGCGCGACCAGCGCTTCAATCTGATTCTTCTGACGGCTGTCTGGATGCATCTGGACGAACACCAGCGGCCGTCGGCGATGGAGCGCGTCAACGGCCTGCTCCTACCTCGGCCCGCAGCAGAGCCGATTCTCCGCCAGGCTGGTCGCATTTTTCGATCCTCTCCGCAGGGATCGGCACGAAGCGCGGTCGGATCCGTTGAAGGATGCAGGGCAGTGATGCTTCGACGCGTTGATCCCACCGGAGGGGCCGTATGCAGTACGCCTCGTTCACCCCGGACACCCGGCACACCGCCGGCATCCTCCTGCTGGCCGTGCTCGCGATCGAGTACGGCGGCACGTACGTGCTGCGACTGGTGCGCGGCTCCACCCCGGCGACCGCGTTCCAGCTCCGCTTCTCCCGGGCCGGTCACGCCCACGCCGGAATCCTGGTGGTGCTGGCGCTGGTGACGCTGCCCTACGCGGACGCGGCGCGGCTGTCGGGCGGGTGGGAGCTGATCGCCCGGAGCGGCGTCTGGCTGGCGGCGATCCTCATGCCAGCCGGATTCTTCCTCTCCTCCGCCGGTCGGGACGTACAGCGGCCCAACCGGTTCGTCGTGCTGGTGTACGCCGGGGCGGTGGTGCTCGCTGCCGCCGTCACCACGCTCGGCGTCGGGCTGCTGCGTTCCTGATTGTCCTGACGGTCACCGCTCGGCGAGCTGCTTGAAGCTCTTCAACACCTGTGCCCAGTTGGCCTCGGAGTGCTTGCGCTCCTCCTCGCTGCCGGCGTTGCTCTGGCTGATGGTCAGCTCGGTGCCGCCCCCGGAGGGCGTCAGGTCGAAGGTGACGGTGTGATAGTTCTCCGGGAGGTCGGGCTGGCCGGTGAGCGGGCTGTAGTGGGTGAACCGCAGCATCCTGTTCGGCTCGACCGCCACGATCTCGCCCTTGTCCTGAAACGACTTCCCGTTCCACTCTCCACTGAAGGTGATCGGCCTGCCGACCTGCCAGTCCGTCTCGACCTTCGCGCCGAAGAACGCCTGGCTCAGCAGCTCGGGATCGGTCAGCACCGCCCAGACCGCAGCCGGTTCCGCGTCGATGATCGCAGTGCTCGTCGCCGTCAATTTCTGCCCCACGGCTCTCTCCTTCCTCTCGCGACCTCATGACATCGTGCCCAGTCGTCACCCGTTCAACCGTGGCAGCGCTCCGACGGGCACGGCGGGGATCGGTCGTGCGGCGCGGAAGAGGCGTCAGCCGTGCAGGGTCCGCAGGATGCGGGCGAGATCGGCTCGGTCCGTCGGGCTGAGGTCGCCGAAGAAGCGTTCGGCGTCGGCGTCGCGGGCGGAGCGGATGGCGGTGCCGACCCGCGTACCCTCGTTGGTCAGCGCGACCAGGGTCGCGCGCCGGTCCTGCGGGTCCGGCCGGCGTTCGACCAGGCCCCGCTCCTCCAGTCCGTCGACCACCTCGGTCGTCGAGCGCGCCGCGATGTTCAGGTGGTCGGCGAGCGCGCTCAGCCGCATCACCCCGTGCCGCATCAGCACGGTGAGCGCGCGGGCGTGGCCGGGGGTGATCTGCCAGGGCTCCAGCGTCTCCCGGGACAGGTGCCGCAGCCGGCGGGCGACGCCCCAGAACGCCTCGGCCAGGCTCTCCTGATCGTCCTCGCGTTCTCCGGCGGCCACGGGAATACGGTAGCAGAGGGCGTTGTTGTTGCCTCATGATGAGGTAACCACAGCATTCAGCCCGGAGGCGCCGCTTGGAACCGAACCCCATGCCGAGAGAAGGCCGCGGCGGCGGCCAGCGCAGCGTCAGCCCCGCCGAGAAGGCCCAGGCCCGCGAGGTGTCGCTGCGCCGCGTCGGCCGGCTCTTCGCCGCGCACCGCCGGCCACTGGCCGTCGTCGTGGCGATCATCGTGGCGTCGTCCGTCATCGCGATGGCGTCGCCGTTCCTGCTCCGTACCGTGATCGACCGGGCCCTGCCGGAGCGCGACCTGACCCTGCTGGTCTGGCTGGTCCTGGGCATGGTGGCCGTCGCGGCGGTGACCTCGGTGCTCGGCGTCGTCCAGACCTGGATCTCCACCCGGGTCGGGCAGGAGGTCATGCACCGGCTGCGCGCCGACGTCTTCGCCCACCTGCACCGCCAGTCGATCGCGTTCTTCACCCGCACCCGCACCGGCGAGGTGCAGTCCCGGATCACCAACGACATCGGCGGTATGCAGACCGTCGTCACCTCCACCGCCACCTCGATCGCGGCCAACCTCACCACGGTCGTCGCCACCGCCGTCGCCATGGTGGCGCTGAGCTGGCGACTGTCCCTGGTGTCGCTGGTGGTGCTGCCCCCGGCGATCTGGCTGACCCGCCGGGTGGCCCGGATGCGCCGGGAGATCACCGCGCAGCGGCAGCGGGAACTGGCCGACCTCAACGTCACCATCGAGGAGGGGCTGTCGATCAGCGGCGTGCAGCTCAGCAAGACCCTCGGCGCCGGACCGAAGCTGGTCGAGCGGTTCACCGCCTCCTCGGCCCGGCTGGTCGACCTGGAACTCCGCTCCGAGTTGGCCGGCCGGTGGCGGATGGCCGCGATGAGCGTCATCTTCGCCGCCATCCCGGCGGTCATCTACCTCAGCGCCGGCCTGCCGGCGACCGCCGGCACGCTCAGCATCGGCACCCTGGTCGCCTTCACCGCCCTCCAGGGCGGGCTGTTCCGGCCCCTGATGGGGCTGCTCAACGTGGGCGTCTCACTGACCGCCTCGCTGGCGCTCTTCGCCCGGATCTTCGAATACCTGGACCTGCCCGTCGAGGTGGACGACCCGGCGCGACCGGTCGACATCGACCCGCCCCGGGTCCGCGGCCACCTGCGCTTCGAGGACGTCACCTTCAGCTATCCCGGCAGCGACACCGCCGCCGTCGCCGGCGTCAGCCTGGACGTCCCGGCGGGCACCAGCCTGGCGCTGGTGGGGGAGACCGGCTCCGGCAAGAGCACCCTCGCCGCGCTGATCACCCGGTTCCACGACCCGGCCGGCGGCCGGGTCACCATCGACGGCGTCGACCTGCGCCAGCTGCGCCTGGCCGACCTGGCCGCCGTCGTGGGCGTGGTCAGCCAGGAGACCTACCTGCTGCACACCACCGTGCGGGAGAACCTCCGGTACGCCCGGCCGGACGCCACCGACGCCGAGATCGAGGCCGCGGCGCGCGCCGCGCAGATCCACGACCTCATCGCCGCCCTTCCCGACGGGTACGACACGGTCGTCGGCTCCCGCGGCCACCGCTTCTCCGGCGGCGAGAAGCAGCGCCTTGCCATCGCCCGGACGCTGCTGCGGGACCCGCGGATCCTGGTGCTCGACGAGGCCACCAGCGCGCTGGACACCGAGACCGAACGCGCCGTGCAGCGGGCCTTCGACGCGCTGGCGGCGGGCCGCACCGTGGTGACCATCGCGCACCGGCTCTCCACCGTCCGGGACGCCGACCAGATCGCGGTGATCGACCACGGCCGGATCGTCGAGTCCGGCACCCACCGGAGCCTGCTCGACCGCGCCGGCCGGTACGCGGCGCTCGCCGCCTGACCGGGCAGCCCCGACCCGGCGCCGTCCCGACCGCCGGGCCGGTCCGCGCCGGCTTCGGATAAACCCGATCTCCAAGTCGTGAGTCGCAGGTTCATCGTGGGTACAGTGGCGCGGTGCATAACGGAGTGCAGGCTCAGGTGCCGGTGCTGTACGTCGCGGACGCCGAGGCCGCGCGGCGGTTCTACGAGGTCTTCGGCTACTCCGAGCAGCGCTTCGGCGGCGACGGCGAGTCCCGCTGGTCGTACCTGCAGTGTGGGGAGCTGACCCTGCTGCTGGCCGAGGTCAAGCCACGACTGTTCACCGTCGAGTTGCCGCTGCTGGTCTACCTCTACGTCGACGAGCTCTCGGCGACGATCGAGCGGCTGACCGCGGCCGGGTACGCCGCCGAGCGGACCGGCTATCCCGAGCACGCCCCCGGCGGGGAGTGCCGCACCAGCGACCCGGACGGCAACGTCGTGGTGTTCGGGCAGCGCCGGGCGGTCCCCGAGCAGGCCCGGGTCGAGCAACCCGGCGGCGAGGCGCGCTTCTCCCTGATCCGCCAGGCCGCCGAGGCGGTCAGCCGCCGGGGCGGCGCGCCGGCCCACTGCCAGATCGGCGGCCCGCGCGGCCAGGTGTGCCCGGAGCCGGCCGAGGTGAAGCTCGCCGACTCGTGGGGCGACACCGTCTGGGGCTGCATGGCGCACGCCGACGAGACCCTGCTGAACGCCCGCGGCGCCTTCCTGGCCACCGAGGACGGGATGGGGCTCGGGCCGTTCCTGCAGGCCCGTCAGCCCCAGCGGGACCGCGCAGGCCAGGGCTGAGACCCGCCGTCGCGGCAACGCCGCCAGCCGCGACGGGCCGCAGCCGATGGACTGCGGTGGAGCCGAAGCGTACGGTGAGGTTCTACGCAGAGTAACCTCCTGTGAGGTCGGTCGAGATGCCGGTCCAGAAACACGACATGCGCCCGGTCGGGCGGCCGTCGGGGCTGGTGCCCCCGCATGTCGACCTCGGCGGTGTGACCGAGCTGCGGTTGCACGGGGTCGGTGGCACCACGCCGGAGAACCTGCTCGCCGACGTGGCGCCACAGCTCGTCTCCGGTAACCGGGTCGCGGGTTTCTACCGCACCGCCGACGCGAGAGGCCGCCACGTCGAGGCGTACTCGTGGGGTGGGCTGACCTCGCGCAGCGGGAGCCGGGTGCTGTGGCTGCTCCTGCTGCCGTTCGCCCTGGTGAACCTCGCGGGTTGGATGTGCACGCCGACCGCCTGGCGGAATCCCTGGCGGTTCCGCGTCCACCGGGCGGTGGTCCGTTGGGCGGCGCTGGGCCTGACCGTCAACCTGCTGCTGCTCGTCGCCATGACCTCGATGGACGTGGTCGCCTTCCAGTGCGGTTCCCGGCCGGAATGCCTGGACCGATGGTGGCTCCGCTGGCTGGACACGGCGGCGTTCGCCGCCCACCCGGGACGACGACTGCTGGTCGGTGCAGCGGCGCCGCTCCTGGTCGCACTCGGACTGAAGGCGCTCAGCGGCAGGTCGCTGGCCCGCTATGAGCAGGTGCCACCCCCGCAGGCCGGCACGTCGCTGCGCGCGATGACCGACGAGACTCCCGCCCGGCCGCGGGTCGGCCTTGACGACCACGACTTCTGGAACGGCGGTGGCAGCGTCGCCGCGCTCGGGCTGCTGCATCTCGGCGCCGCGTTCGCCTTCGTCGGCTGGATCACCGCCTGGACCGCCCGCTCAGTCACCGGGCAGACCGGGGTGCCGGTGCCGTACGACCCGCTCGCCACCGCGGTGACCTGGGTCGCCGGGCTCGCCGTGGCGGGCGCCGTGGTGCTGTCGACCCGGTCCCGGACACCCCTGCCAGCGGCCAGAGCGGTGGTCGGGCTCGGCCTGCTCGCCCTGCTCGGCGCGGCGGTGTTCGCCCTGGCGCAGCCGGCGGTTGCGTCCACGCCCGCCGGCTGGTCGGCGCCCCTGCCCGGCATGCGGACCGCGATCAACTGGACGTTCGCGATCTGTCTCGGCGCCGTGCTGTCCGTGCTCGTCTCGTACGCGGTCAACGGGCACCACCGGGGAGCGTTCTCGTTCGCGGGCCCGTTCGTGGTCACCTCGCTCGCCACGGTGATCCTCAACGCGGTCGGGATCGGCACGATGATCCGGGTCGCCGACCTGCTCGGCAGGGTGCCGAACCCCGGCGCCGGGGCGGGCAGCTCCGACCGGCTGTACGTGTACGACATCGTCTACGCCCTCACGCCGTACCTGACGCTGCTGCCGATCGCGATCCTGGTGGGATTCGCGCTCATCGAGGTCGCCGTGGTGTGGCGGTCCGCCGATCCGGCCCGCCGGCAGACCGTCCACGACGCGTACGCGGCCCTGCCGCCGCCGGATCCGAAGACGGTCTGGGACGCGTCCGCCCTCGACGAGCCGACGCCGTCGAGTCGTCCCGGCCCGGTCCGGCCCGGCTGGACCGCGGGGATCGTCCGCGGCGAGCGGTTGGCGAGGATGGTCCACGACATCGACCGGCCGCTCAGCCTGATGGCCCTCACCGCGCTCGTGGTCTTCGGCTACGTGATGGTCGCCGTGTGGGGCTTCGACACGCTGCCGTACGCGCCCCGGTGGGCGTTGACCGTGTCGACCTGGCTCGCCGCGGCGGCACCCCTGGCCGTGCTGCTGCTGATGCGGCAGGGGTGGCACGGGCTGGAGAATCGCAAGCACCTGGGCGTGCTGTGGGACGTGGCCACCTTCTGGCCCCGCGCCTACCACCCGTTCGCCCCGCCGTCGTACTCGGAAAGAGCGGTTCCCGACGTGCAACGCCGGCTGTGGCGGCTCCACGACAACCCCGGAGGAGCCGTCGTTGTCGCGCACAGCCAGGGCAGCGTCCTCGCGGTCGCCGCGCTGCTTCAGGAGGGGAGCCGTCCGCACCGCGACGGGCGGCCCGACGACCAGGTCGGGCTGGTCACGTTCGGCAGCCCGGTGACCAAACTGTACGGCTGGGCGTTTCCCGCCTACTTCGGCTCCGACGCGCTCGGCCCCGGGCGGCCACGGGCCTGGCGGTGGCACAACTTCTACTACGACTCTGATCCCATCGGTGGCCCGATCTTCCCCGACGAACCATCGGCCGGTGTCGACCAGGCGCTCAGCGACCCGCCCACCGCGTGGTACGTCTACGGGCAGGAGCCGCCGGTGCTCGGCCGACACTCCGGCTACTGGGTCGACCCCCGGGTCTGGAACCTGGTCGACACGTACGCCGAGGAGCTACCGTTACCTTTCAGTGAGTAAACGTGACTCACGATTGGCAGCCGTCCGTTGCCGGGCGGCGTTGACCGGATGGACCGGTCTTGACGCTTCACGGCCCGCTGCCCCGCCTGCGGGTGCAGGCCTTACGGGTCTTACGTAGGCTCCACGTCCTGTTTTTGCGTCGCCCAGCAACTCCAGGTCGACGTGCCGAACTAGGCCGGCAAGATTACGTGCGGCGTTGACGTCCCGGTCCAGGGACAGTCCGCACGTGGTGCAGTTGAAGGTGCGTTCGGCCAGCGACAGCTTGGGTTTCACCGTCTGACAGCCTGAACAGGTTTTGGAGCTGGGGTACCACCGGTCGGCGACGTACAACACGCTGCCGTACCAACCGGTCTTGTAGCCAAGGTGCCGGCGCAGGGTCGCCGGGGCGGCGTCGATCAGAGCCCTGGCCAGCTTACGGTTGCGGACCATCCCGGCCACGTGCAGGTCCTCGACCACGACCGTGGTGAACTGTTGCGCCAGCCGGGTGGTGAGTTGGTGCCACGAGTCGGCGCGAACAGCGGCGACGGTGGCGTGCAGCCGGGCCACCGTGTCCTGCGCCCGCTGCCACCGATTGGACGCGGTCCGCTTACGCCGGGTGGCCGGGTCGTACGGGCCGATTCGGCGGGCGGCCCGGCGTTGGGCCTTGCCGAGTTTCTTCAACGCCGCCTTGAACGGTGCCGGGTTGGGCACCAGCTCGCCGGTGGACAGCACCGCCAGGTGCTTGATGCCGGTGTCCACGCCGACGATCCGACCGGCTTTCGGCGTGTGCGCCGCACGGCCCACGGCGCGTTTGACCGCGACCTGGAACGAGCAGAACCACCTGCCGGCGGTCTCGGTGACGGTTGCGGACAGGATCGTCGCGGTGCCAGCCTTCACCCGCCGGGCCAGCCTACGGGTGGACTCGTGGGTGCGGATGCGGCCCAGCCGTGGCAACACCACGTGCCGGTAGCCAGGGTCGACCCGGATCGCGCCGGTGGTGAATCGGGCCGACCTGCGGCCGTGGCGCCTCTTGGTCCGGGGCCAGCCCATCCGGCGGCCCTTGCGGGCATCGGTCCGTGAGGCGTGCCAGTTCCCCAGCGCCGCCGACAGGTTGGCCAGGCCGGTGTTGAACGCCTCTTTGGAGCATTCCGCCCACCACGGCGCCACCCACTTCTTGATCTCGTTCCAGGTGCGGCGTAGGTCCGGTAGCGACCAGCCCTGCCACGGGGTCAGGTCCACCTCGGCCACCCCGTAACTGGCCTCGGCGGCGCGTTGCGCCTTGACCGCGCTGACCCGCCGCAGCATGTGGTTGTACGCGAACCGTGCCGCGCCGGTGTTGCGGCGCAGACCGGCCACCTGCGCGTCGCTGGGGTCGAGGGCGAACCTGTACGCCTGAACGGTCCAGCCGGCGGGCGGCTCGTACCGTTTCACGGGACGTCCCCGACGGTGGCGGCGGCCACGGCGCGGCTGGCCCGGTCCGCTGCGCCGCGGCGGCCGTACAGCCGGGCACACAGGCTGGTCAGGATCTCCGTCACGTCCCGCACCAGGTCGTCGTCCACCTCGGCCGGGTCGACCACCAGCAGCCGACGTCCCTGCGCGGCCAGCGCCGCCTCGACGTACTCGGCACCGAACCGGGCGAACCGGTCCCGGTGCTCGACCACGATCGTGGTCACGTTCGGGTCGCGCAGCAGCCCGAGGAACCTCTTGCGTCGGCCGTTCAGCGCGGACCCGACCTCGGTCACCACGCGGGAGACGACCATGTTCTGCCCGGTCGCCCATGCGGTCACACGGGCTACCTGCCGATCCAGGTCGGCTCGCTGGTCGGCCGACGACACCCGGGCGTAGACGACCACCTGGCCCTGGGTGTCATCACCGGCTACATCTACCATGATCGTGCCAGACGGAAGACGCCGAGCGGGCACCGGCATGGTCCCCTCGCGGAACCATCGGTACGCGGTCTGCGGGTGCACCCCGTTGCGACGCGCCCACTCGGCAAGCTTCATCAGACCGATACTAATACTCACAGATTCGTACGCCTGCTCACAGAAGGGTGAACCGCTGACTACCCCTTCGGGCCGACCGACCGCCTACCGACCACTAGAGACAAGCCTGGCCGGCCTCGGACAGCGGACGGACCCGGAGACTCTGCCCTCGTGCCAGTCGTACGGCGGAGGGGCGAGGCTCCGAGGTGCCCGATCGCCGGCCGTGGACGACGATCACGCCGGCGCAGTTCGCGCACGAGCGGGAGGCGCTGGCGCACGTCCAGGCGCTGCTGACGGACACAAGCTGGGGGAGTACGTCGAGCGGGCATGGCAGCTGGCCGCGACGGAGCTGCGCGCCCCCCTGTCGGCCGACGCTGGGCCGGTGCTGCTGCACGACGCAGCGGTGCTGGCCCGGTACCGGTCGATGGAGCGGCTCTATGAGGATTAGTCAGCCGAGCCGGGAGGCACGACCCAGGCTGTTGGCTGGCCGGTGATTGCCGTGATCAGGTCGAAGTCACCGTCGTGGTGCAGCACGGTGGCGCCGTGGCGTTCGGCGGTGGCGGCGATCAGCAGGTCCGCCATCGACAGGGCCCGGTGGTTGCCCTTGTGGAGCGCCTGGACCTGGACGTCGATCGCCCGGTCCCAGATCTCGTCGGGCATGGCCAGCCACTGGAAGCCGCCGAGGAGCCAACGCGCGCGCTGCGCGTCCTTGGCCGTGCGGGCACTGTGGATCACCTCGATCTCCACCGCTCCGCAGACCGCCAGCAGCCCTCTGTCGGACAACTCGTCGAGCACGGGGGCTACGGTGGGCTTGGGCCAGCGGGCGAGCGCCGACTTGTCGAGGAGGTAAAGTTCCCGGCTCACGCCGCGTCCGGCTTGGCCGTGCCCGTTCCACCGGTCAGGTCGGGAAGCCCACCGCTCTTGAGCCAGTCGGCAAACTCGCGCCGCTTTTCCCTATTGACCACCGCCTCAAGAGCGGCGTTGACAGTCGCCTTCTTCGTGGTGGTACCCAGGATCTTCGACGCTTCCGCGAGCAGGTCGTCGTCAACGTCCAGGATCGTTCGTGTCATGGCAAGGGCCCCTCTGCGGGCAGCGAGTCAGCACCCGATGATATCAAGAATTCGCGAAGTTGATATCACTGCTCTCGGGGAGCGCCGGGCGAGATCACTTGGCTTGCGCGAACGCCACCGCGGCGCGCATCCGGCCTGGACGTGTTCGACCGGTATGTCAGGATGGCGGCATGAGGACACCAGAGTTCCCCAAGGGCGCCCCGACGTGGGTTGACATCGGCACGACCGACATTCCGGGTGCCGTCGCCTTCTACACGCGGCTCTTCGGCTGGACGCACCGGGATTTCGGACCCGACGCGGGCGGCTACGGAGCGTTCCTCAAGGACAGCCGGCAGACGGCCGGGATCGGCCCGGCGGCGGATCCTAAGCGTGGCACGTCCTGGGCGACCTATCTCGCTACGGACGACGCGACGGCGACCGCTGCCGCCGCGGAGGGCGCCGGCGCAAAGGTGATCATGGCACCGATGCAGGTGATGGACCAGGGCAGCATGGCGGTCCTGCTCGACCCGACTGGCGCGTACGTCTCGATCTGGCAGCCCGGCGAGCACCGCGGTGTCGAGGTGACCGGCGAGCACGGCAGCTTCACCTGGGCCGAGCTCATGACGAGCGACATCGCGGCGAGCAAGGCGTTCTACACCTCCGCCTTCGGGGTCACGACGCGGGACGTAACAATGGGCGGCAACGAGACCTACACGCTTATCGAGGCCGGTGGGCAGCCCGTGGCGGGCGCCATGCAGATCAGGCCCGAATGGGGACCGATGCCCTCGCAGTGGAGCGTCTACTTCGCCGTCGACGACTGCGACGCCACTGCGGACCTGGCCATCTCGCTAGGCGCGACGGAGAAGCTGCGGCAGGACTCGCCCGCCGGGCGCTTCGCCAACCTCACCGACCCGCAGGGTGGCGCCTTCTCGATCATCAAGAACGAGCCGAACTTCTCCATGTGACGCTGCGGGCGGCCCACCGCTCCAGGTGGGCCGCCGCCAGAGTGCCCCTTGAGCAGGTGCGCATCGCCGGCGTCGACACGCTCGTTGCCCCGTTCACTCAACAGCCTCGCCACGTACTGCCGGCGAATTGACGACTCAGGACACTAGCCGTGGTGGCCCGACCTCCCGTCATTGGTCCTGGCGCGGGCCGTGCACCGCGCCTCGGCCTGGCTGCCGGTCACCGGCAGCATCGCCTGGGCGGTCGCGGTGGCTCCCGGTTTGACTCGGTTGACCAGGCTGATTCCCCACCCCAGCGGCGCGGTGTCGGTCGCGACGGTCAGCTCTACCCGGTAGCCGTGGGTGACGCGGTCGGCGTTGGTCACCGTGTAGGTGACCTGCGCTGCGCCCTGGGTGCTCAGGACGCAGCGGGTGACGCTGGCCTTGACAGGTTCGGCGGATGAGGCCTGAGGCGGCCCGAGCGCCAGGCCGACGACGACCGCCGCGACCGCGAGGCACGCTTCGGTGATGGCGAAGTATCGCATCTGTCTCCGACTATGCATGGTTGAACACCACCGTGGCCATCAACCACACCGTGGACGCGCCGGTGGTGGCACTCGCCGCCGGGCGAGCGCCGGCATTCACCGGAAGGTCCTCGACCAGTAGGTCCATGTTGCCGTTGGGTGACAGGTTGGTGCGGGCGGTGTATGCGGGGTCGGCGACGAGCAGCGTGCCGAACCCGGAGTCGGCGTAGAAGCCGAGCGCGAGTTCGCCGTCGGCGGTGACCGGGCTGCTCGCGGCCGACTGCACGGCCTGCGCGCCGCCCGTTGTACCCGTCGCTGTGGCCTGCTGGTCCACGGCTGCAGCGCCCGCGGCGGTCGACAGCCCGGCGTACTCCAGGACCGCGACGCCCACGTCGGCGGCGCCGGACACCGACGCGGTGATCGTCGGCTTGGTCGCACCGTTGGTCACCACAGCAGTCCACACACTCATCTGGGTGTGGTCGGAGGCGGTGAACGAGGTGACTTTGGTGAACGTGTCGCCAGCGTTGTCGGTGACGGTGTTCACCGTGGCCGATCCCGCGCTCCACACGCCCACCTGCACGATGAGCCGGTTGTTGCGCGTGGTGGTCTCCGGCGTGGTGACTGCGAGGCTCGTCCGTCCGGCACCCTTCGCGGACACCTGCTGCACGAAGGCCGGTGCCGGCGGGCTGACGCCCGGGGTGACGGGTGCCGACGGCGCGGATTGCGGCCCGTCGCCGATGGAGTTGGTGGCGCTCACGGTGAAGGTGTACGTGGTGCCGTTGGTCAGCCCGCCGATCGTGGCGGTGGTCGCCGGTGGCGACCCGCTGACGGTGGTCGGTGCCTGGGCCGTCGCGCCCACGTACGGCGTGACGGTGTAGGAGGTGATCGCGCTGCCGCCGTTGCCGGGCGCGGTCCAGGTCACCCTGGCGGAGCTGTCGGCGGCGGAGGCGGTGACGCCGGTCGGTGCCGATGGGGCCGTCGGCGGTGCGGTGGAGGCGGCCTTGAACACCAGTGTGCCGAGCAGCCAGATGGTGTTGGAGCCGGCGCCCACCGCCGCGTTCGGGGTCACGCCCGCGGCCACGACCTGGTCCTCGGTGAGCAGGTCCATGTTGCCGTTGGGTGAGACGTTGCCGCGCACGGTCCAGCCGGTGCCGCCGGTGAGGCTCTTGCCGAAGCCGGAGTCAGCGTAGAAGCCGACGGCCAGCTCGTTGCCGCCCGTCGTGGCTGGCGTCGCTCCCGACCGGACCGTGGCGGCGGCGCTGGTGGTGCCCGACGCCGTGGCCTTCTGGTCGACCACGCTAGCATCCGCGACAGTGGACAGCCCCGCGTACTCCAGCACGTCGATGCCGATGTCGGCCGGCCCGGACACCTGTGCGGTGACCGCCGGGGACTGACCCGCGCCAGCGGCGACCGGCGCGGTCCACACGCTCAGCTCGGTGTTGTCGGACGCCTTCCAGCGCGCCACCTCGACGAACTGGTCGCCGGCGGCGTCGGTGACGCCGGTGGTGACGGCGCCGGCCCCGCTCCAGGTGCCGACCTCGACGATCAGTCGGTTACCGGAGCCCAGGACCGCCGGCAGCGTCGCCGACAGGCTGTCGGTGCCCGCGGACTGGGTACCGGTGTGCTGGACGAACGTCGGTGGCGGCGCGATGCCTGGGGTGACCGCGGCCGACGGCGCTGACGGTGGCGAGGTACCGATCGCGTTGGTGGCGGTGACCTTGAACGTGTAGGCGGTGCCGTTGGTGAGGTTGGGGATCGTGGCGCTGGTCGCCGGCGGATTTCCCGTGACCGTGGTCGACGGCTGCGCGGTCGAGCCGATGTAAGGGGTGACCGTGTAGCTGGTGATCGGGCTGCCACTGCCCGGCGGCGCCTTCCACGACACGTTCGCGCTGCGGTCCGCGGGGGAGGCCGTGACAGCGGTCGGCGCGGCGGGCGCGGTGGGGTTGGCGCCGATCTGCACCATCGAAGCGACCGATGGCACGCCGTTGGCGTTGAGGATGAACAGCATGTAGTAGCCCGGGGGCGCGAGTTCCGGCCCGGCGGGCACCTGCACGGTCAGTCCGCTGCCGTTCTTGGTGAAGCTGAGCGGCACAAAGTGCTGGTTCATGTCCATCTGGTGGGTGTCCGCGCCGAGGGACACCAGGTTGACGGCGGTGATGGACGCCGCGTCCGTGGTGGATACGGAGATCGTGCCGCCGTATGAGCCGCCGCCGGAGGTCGACGTGATGGTGGGCCGGGGACCGTTGGACAGGTAGGCGGGCGAGTAGTACTGCGCTGAGTACTGGGCGTCGCCGCTGCTGCCGAACGGGTGGCCGCCGCCGGCCACCAGCACCCGCGCGTCGGGCATCAGCAGCGCGGTCGAGTGATAGTTGCGGGCCGCAGCCATCGGCGCCGCCGCCGTCCAGGTCTGGGTCGCCGGGTCCCAGATTTCGGCCGGCAGCACCCCGCTGGTGGCGATGCCCTGGTCGGTGTTGGTGTTGCCGCCGACGGCGAGAACCTTGCCGTCCGGAAGCACGGTGAGTGTGTGGTAGACGCGGGCGTTGTTCATCGGCGCTGTCTGCTGCCAGGTCGGGGTTGCCGCGTTGAGGTCGATGAGGGCTGTCGTCTTGAAGGCCTGTCCGGGACGGTTGACGTCGACGCCGCCGCCGCTGTAGAGCACCTTGCCCGGCCGGTACATCACGGAGGACCCGTTGTGGACACCGCTCGTGTCGCCGACCGGGGTCCAGGTCTGGTTGTTCACGTCGAGCAGGAACGAGTTGTCCTCGTTGGGGCCGATGGTGAAAACCTTGCCGCTGGGCAGCAGGTACGAGATCGGGTACTCGGTCTCGTGGACCTGGGGGGTGGAGAGGCCGGACAGCAGGGTCCAGGTGTTGGTGGTCGGGTCGTACACCTCGGGGGTGTCCGCCCAGTGCGAGGAACCGGTGTCGTTGCCGCTGATGGCGACGTAGCGACCGTCGGCCAGTTCCGTGACGGTCGGGTACCACCGGGGCTTGTGCATGTCGGCGACGCGGCTCCACGTGTTGGTCGCCGGGTCGAAGATGTTGGTGTCGACAATTCCGAGCTGCCCGGTGGTCAGACCGCCGTAGCCGCCGACGACCAGCAGCCGCCCGTCCGGCAGGCTCGCGGCGCCGTCGCAGAAGATGCTGGTCGGGGCGTTGAACGTGTTGAACGTCTGCGGCGATGCCGGGTTCCACACGACTGTGGGCTGGGGCTGCTGCCAGCCGTCCCAGGCCACCACGCTGCCGTTGTAGAGCAGGGTGTTGCTCAACGCCACGATGGGCCAGGTCTGCACGCCCGACCATGATCCACCGGCGTGAGGGCCCGGCGTGACTGGGGCTGATGCGGTCGAGGCCGGGCCGGTCCCGACCCCGTTGGTGGCGGTCACCGTGAAGGTGTATTCCGTGCCGTTGGTCAGCCCGTTCACCGTCGCGGTCGTCGGCGGCGGCGACCCGGCCACGGTGGTCGGCGCCTGTGCGACACCGCCCGCGTACGGCGTGATGGCGTAGCTGGTGATCTGGCTGCCGCCGTCGCCAGGTGCGGCCCAGGTCACGGTGGCGCTGCCGTCGCCGGGCGTGGCGGCCACGCCGATGGGAGCCTGCGGCGCGGTCGGCGTCGTTGACGACGCGGCCCGCAGCACGACGGTGGCCATCAGCCATGTGGTGCGCGCCGCCGTGCCGGCGCCCGCGTTGGGCGTCGCACCCACAGCGATGATCTGGTCCTCGACGAGCAGCTCCATGTCGCCCGTCGGGGAGAGGTTGGCGCGTTGAGTGAAGCCCGTGCCGGGGGTCAGGGTGGCGCCGAAGCCGGAGTCCGCGTAGAGACCGAGTGCCAGTTCACCGCCGGCGGTCGTCGGGGCGGTGGCACCCGAGCTGACGGTCGTGGCGGTGCTGCCGGTGGTACCGGCCGCGTGCCTTTCCTGATCGACCACCGAGGCCGTGGACAGACCGGAGTACTCCAGCGCCGCGATCCCCAAGTCAGCCGACGACGTGGCCCGCGCGGTAATGGTCGGCTTGGTCCCACCGGTCGCCACGACGGCGGTCCAGACGCTCATCTCGGTGTGGTCGGACGCCGTGAAGCTCAAGATCTTGACGAACGTGTCACCCGCGTTGTCAGTCACCGCGCTGACCGTGGCCGACCCCGAGTTCCACACGCCGACCTCGACGACCAGCCGATTGCCTACCGTCGTCGGGTTCGGTGTGGTGACGGCCCGCGTCACGCCCAGCCCGTGTCCGGTCACTTGCTGCACGAACGCCGGCGGGCCGGCCGCGTACGCCCGCTGGGCGGGAACCAGGATCGTCGCATTCAGCAGAACAATGGAGGATACGAGCACGGCGCCGCGGAACGAGGAAGACATGGATCCTCCATCACTTGAGCCAATGAGCGGAGCCTGCCAGGGCGGAATTGCGCGGCGACCGAACGGCAAGATGGCCGACAGTCGGGTCCTGGACAACTACGCCACCCACAAGACCCCCGCGGTGCAGCGGTGGCTGGCCGCCTGTGAGATGCGGGGCCGGGGTGCTGGTGGCCGGGGCGCGGCGGAGGCCGGCGAGCTGGACGTAGACCTCGCGCTTGGCGGTCGCCCGGCCGGCGCGGTTGGTGACGTAGCCGGTCAGCCAGACCCAACCGGCGTACGTCGGCCGGTCGCAGACCGAGACAACGCGGAACGTCAAGGCGCGATCTCCGGCGAACTGCACCGAGGCCCGGCCGTCGATCCGCAGCAGGTCACCGGGGGAGGGGCGCACGGCTACCAGCGGCCCTCGTTGGTGTGGTACTCCTGCGGCGGCCGGCACTCCCGGGCGTGCATGGTCTGCCAGTCGCGCAGCGCCCGCTTGAGCCGGTCGTTCTCCTGGCTGAGCATCCGTACCTCCTGGTGGAGGTCGTTCAGGTCGTCGGCCACCTGGGCCTGGAATTCGCGTACCTGATCGGGGTCGGCACCGCGCCGACGCGGGTCGAACTCGCGGTTCCGCACCTCGTGCGGCGTCAACCGGGCCGGGCGACCGGTCCCGTAGAGCTGGCCACCTCGATACACCTGGGCCACGGCGGTCCTTTCCTGAGCAGGCGGGAGTGGGGGAGGTCCTTTCGGTGGGTCTGGAAGGGCGGGCCGTCCGCATGCCGGCCGCGGGCGGCCCGCCCGCCCCGCCGCCGCAGCTCTGATCAGCGGTACGACAGCGGAGCAGTCCGGTGGGTCGGGACGGGCACGCACACCCGCCCCGACCAGGGGGATGAGCCGAACTCGTTGCCACGCGAGGTCTGACTCGCGACCAACCATATATGCCTAAGTAGCGGAAGGCAACGCTCGGTTGTCTGGCCAGTGCGTGTCGTGATCAAATTGGCGTGCCACGCGAGGAGTGCCATGCCACAGACACCGGACTACATCCGGATCTCGGACGAGATCATCAGTGACCTGCGCAGCGGAAAGGTCCAGCCAGGGGACAAGTTGCCCTCTATCGCTGACATGTCTGACCGCTTCGGGGTCAGCTCATCGACCATCCAAATGGTCTATGTCAGGCTGGAAGCGCTGCGGGTGATCCGGCGGCAGCAGGGCAAGGGCATCTTCATCACTGATCCGAAGACGTGGATGCGTGAACCCTGACGTTCCTTGCGTTGACCCATTCCGCCGCCGATGTGTGCGATTATCGCACCATGGTTGATGACCGGGAGTGGAGTGCGGTCGGCGAGCAGGTGCGTCAGGTGCGCCTGTCGATGGGGATGTCCCAGAACGAGCTGGCTCGCGCCGTGGGCCTCGACCGCACGATGCTCGCCAAGGTGGAAGCAGGCACTCGGCGTCTCGACGCCTTTGAGCTGCTCAAGTTGTCGTCGGCACTCGGCGTCTCGATGGATTACCTCATCGAGCCCCAGCCGGAGGTGCTCTCCCGCCGGTCCGCTCAGATCACCGAGGACAGCGACTCCCAGGTGGCGCGATCATCGCAGCGGCTGGAGATCGCGCTTACCGAGTGGTTGCGCGAGCTACGACAGCTGATCAGTCATGGCGTGCTGCGGAGCCGACCGGTGCTGCGATATCCCGGCGCCGTGGCGTCTGAGGCGCAGGCCAGAGAGGCGGCGCTTTGGGTGCGCCAGCAGCTCGGCCTCGGAGACGGACCGATCGACAGCGTAGTGGAGGTGTGCGAGCGCGCGGGACAGTTCATCCTCGTTACCGATGTGCCTGGGGATGGAGCGTCGCTGGTTGAGGGTGACGTCGCGGCGGCAGTGGTCAGCACCACCGGAGATCCGGGTCGGCGGCGCGCGACCGCGGCACATGAGCTGGGCCATCTGGTCATCGGTGATGAGTATTCGAGCGATCTTGGCGTGCACGCATCCCGAGCTGATCGGGAGGCCGCTATCGACGCGTTCGCTGCGGAGTTGCTGTTGCCCGTATCGGTGCTGGGCGGGCAGCAGGAGGTACCCGGCGGCCTGACCCGCGACCGGTTGGTGGAGATTGCCGCCCGATACCGGGTGTCGTGGTCACTGGCGCTTCGGCAGGCCGTCCGGTCAAGGCTGATCGACACCGCGACGCGTGCCGCATGGAGTCAGTCCCGCCCGACGCATGCCGAGTTCATGGAAGCGCTGGGATGGGCTCCCCAACCGGATCTCTTCTCGGTACGAGTGCCTCCGAGCTACGCCCATGCCGTGATGGAGGCATGGCGAGGTGGCTGGATCACCCGGGTGCGAGCGGTCGAACTGATGCACGGACAGATCGCCGAGTCGGACCTGCCAGAGAGCGGCGAGCTGGAGATCGAGCCGTGAGCGTGGCGTCGACATCGGCTCGCGTACTGGTGCTCGACACCATGTGTCTCAGTCACTTCACCCTGGCGGACCGATTTGATGTGCTCCAGCACCTGCTCGTCGATGCAGAGTGCTGGACGACCAGGGTGGTGATCGAAGAGCTGCGTGCAGGAGCTGCGGCCTATCCCGTTCTGGCCGCGACCTGCGAGGTGGACTGGCTCAGCGTTGCCCAACTGGACACCCTCGACGAGATCAGATGCTTCACAAAGTGGGCCACGCGGATCGGAGCAGGCGACCGTGACCTCGGAGAGGCATCCGTCATTGCCGCTGCGGAGCTGCGCGGGGGCATCGCCATCACTGACGATCGGGAAGCGACCCGGGTGGCTCGTGTTCACGGGGCGGAAGTGCACGGAACGATCTGGTTGCTGGCGCGGGCCTGCCGCGATGGGAAGCAGACCGAGGTGAGCACGGGGAATCTCATCGACGCTCTGCGCTCCACGGGTGCCAGGTTGCCCTGCACGGGAGCGCAGTTCCCCGACTTCGCGCGTCGCCACAACTTGTTGTAACCGGCGGTTCGCTGCGGTCTTCGCCCTAACGGGTACCTCCGTCCCGTCGGCGGGACGACTAGAGTCGTCGCGTGATCGACCGGAAGCTGCTCTTGAGTGACCTGCAGAAGCAGGTCAAGAACCTGGAAAGGACCTGCGGGAGCAGGCCGAGTCGGTCGAGGAGGTGCGCCTCCGCCTGCGTGGCGAGTACGACCATGCCTTCAAGGTCGGGCGTACCGCTGCTACCCGGACGGGGTGGCGGGACGAGCGGGTCACTCAGGTTGCCGTCGCATGGGTGCTAGGCACGGTGTTCGTGCGATTCTGCGAGGACAACGGTCTGCTGGCCGAGCCACATCTCGCCGGGCCAGGGACCGGCTGGTGCTGGCCGAGGAGGCCGAGGCGCAGTTCTTCCGTGACGGTGCTTCAGGAGCCCGTCAGATTCGCCTACCTGTGAGAACTTGTCGCAGAGCGGCTCGAAGTGGCGGTTTCGCCCGAGCGTAACGGTCGATAGAGTTCAATCGGTCGACGCTTGTCGTTCGGCAAGCGCCCCTAGGCTCCGCGTGTCATTCCCTGTCCACGGGAGGCTTCGTGTCCATCCGTTCCCACGCGCGCCGGGCGTTCACCGGTTGCGCCGCGCTGGCCGTCGTCTCGGCCGTCGCCGTGCCGGCCCCCTCGGCGGCCCTCGCCGCCGGCGACGAGTCCGCGCTCGCCGGCATCAAGAACATCGTGGTCATCTACGAGGAGAACCACAGTTTCGACAACCTCTTCGGCGGTTGGGAGGGGGTCAACGGCCTGAGCAAGGCCGCGCCCGAGCGCACCACCCAGGTCGGCGCGGACGGTACGCCGCTGGGCTGCCTGCCGGAGAACGACGTCAACCTGCCGCCGATCACGACCGACTGCACCGGCGGCATCTTCCCGAACAAGCCGTTCGGCATCGAGAACTACATAAAGCCCGAGGACACCACCTGCCCGGTGCTGAACGGGCCGTACAAGCCGAACGGCTGGCTGGACGGCACCGGCACCCCCGGTGGCTGCACAGAGGACCTGGTGCACCGCTTCTACCAGGAGCAGTACCAGATCAACGGTGGCAGGCAGAACCGGTACGTCACCGGCAGCGACGCCATTGGGCTGACCATGGGCCACTACGACACGAGGTCGCTGCCGATCTACCGGTACCTGCACGGCCCCGGTGCGCCGCACTACGCGATCGCGGACAACTTCTTCCAGGCCGCGTTCGGTGGCTCGTTCCTCAACCACCAGTGGCTGGTCGCCGCCCGGACGCCGGAATGGACCGACAAGACCACCGCGGCGGGCAAGAACTCGGTCGTTGACGCCAACGGCATGCCGAGGTCCTACCCGCTGTACCAGGCAACCGGCCCGGCAACCGATGGTCCGCTCACCCAGGCGCCGGAGGCGGACGGCTCCTGCAAGGTGACGGTCTGCGGCGACTACGCGATCAACACCGTGCAGCCCTGGTACCAGCCGTACAGCCCGGGCACGGTCGACGCCAAGCGGTTGCCGGCGCTGACCTACGACACCATCGGTGACCGGCTGTCGGCCAAGCACGTCGACTGGGCCTGGTACGCCGGCGGCTGGGACAACGCCAACGCAAACGCCGGCGGTGCCGGCTGGACCAACGGCACCGACGGCAGGACCTGCGCCGATCCGCGCATCATGACCGGCGCGGTCTACCCGAACTGCCCGGACGCCACCTTCCAGTTCCACCACCAGCCGTTCAGCTACTTCGCGACGTACGCCCCCGGCACCGAGGCCCGCGCGAAGCACCTGCGCGACGAGGTGGAGTTCATCGCGGCGGCGAAGGCGGGCAAGCTCAAGCCGGTCAGCTTTGTCAAGCCGGTCGGCGAGGAGAACGAGCACCCGGGCTACGCCTCCGAGGCCACCGGCAGCGACCACCTGGTCGAGCTGCTCAAGGCGATCGAGGGCGGTAAGCAGGCCAAGAACACCATGGTCATCGTGACCTACGACGAGTTCGGGGGACAGTGGGACCACGCCTCCCCGCCGAAGGGCGACGTCTGGGGCCCCGGCACCCGCATCCCCGCGCTGGTGATCTCACCGCGCCTGGCCGAGCCGTTCAGCGTGGACAGCACCGCGCACGACACGACCTCGGTGCTTGCCACCATCGAGCAGAAGTTCCACCTCGCGCCGCTGGGCAGCCGGGACGCCACGGTCGCCAGCCTCGCCTCCGCCTTCACCCGCGGCGACGACCACGGCGACCGCGGTGACGACGGCGGCGCCGGCACCGGCGGCAGCGGCGGCGGCCAGGCCGCCCCGGGCGGCGGCGAACTCCCGATCACCGGCACCAACGCCGCCGGCATGGCGGTCTCCGGCGTCGCGCTGGTGGTCGCGGGCGCGGCCGCGCTGCTTTCCCGCCGCCGACGGGCCGGCTGACCCATTCCGTACGCGGAGCGGGCCGGGACCGCACATCCCGGCCCGCCCGGCCTCCGGCGGGGGGCAGTTCCAGATCTCGCTGATCGGGGCCGGCCGAGCGGAGTCGCCGTGCCTCGAATAGCCGTTGAACGGTGCGGGGGAGGGGGCGCGCCCCCGCCTCTCAGCCAGTTCACAGCCCGATGACCTGGGCGGACGCCAGTCGGCGGCATAGCCTGGACCGGCTTGCCCCCCCCGGCCCCCCGACCCAGGAAAGACACGTGCCGCACGCCATCACCACGCGCTCCGATCGCCGCAGCGGATCGGCCGACCCGGCCCGGCGGGGGCGATCGGCCCGCCGGCCCTGGCCACGCTGGGCGCGGTGGTGTGTGGCCCTCGGCGCGACGCTGATGATGCTCAGCGGGGTGGCGCTGGGTGGCGCCCAGTACCTGCTCCACAGCGCGACCAGCAAGATCACCCAGCAGAACCTGCTCGGTGCCGCCGCAGCGCCGCAGCAGCACCGGACGATCACCGGAGCGAAGAACATCCTGCTCGTCGGGGTCGACACCCGTCCCCACCAGGATCCCAGTCAGCTCATCCGCTCCGACTCGATCATCCTGATGCACATCCCGGCCGACCACTCCCAGGCGTACCTGGTGTCACTGCCGCGGGACTCGCTGGTCACCATCCCCGCCTACCGCAACGGCGCGACGTCGTACCCGGGCGGGAAAAACAAGATCAACGCTGCCTTCGCGTTCGGCAGCCGGGGGCTCACCGGCGCGCCCGCGCTGTCACACGGCTTCGAGCTGCTGGCCCTGACCGTACGCGACCTCACCGGGATCACCCCGGACGCGGGCGCGATCATCGACTTCCAGGGATTCAAGAAGATCGTCCAGGTGCTCGGCAAGGTCTGCATGTACGTCGACGAGACCACCACCTCGATCCACGTCGGGCGGGACGACGCGACGGGCAAGGCCGCCGGGCCGTACAAGATCAACCCCGACGGCACGGTGAACCACCGCATCCCCGGGGTCACGCCGAACATCTACACCAAGGGCAACCACTGCCTGGACCCGGCTCAGGCGCTGGACTTCGTCCGGCAGCGGGACCTGTTGGCCAACCACGACTACGACTACGGCCGGCAGCGCCACCAGCAGCAGTTCCTCAAGGCGGTGCTGCACCAGGTGATGACCGAGGGCCTGAACTCGCCGACCAAGCTGCCCGGGCTGCTGTCGGCGGTCGGCAAGACCATGACCGTCGACGACGGCGGCATCCCGCTGGAGGACTGGGCGTTCGCCATGCGCGGCATCCACCCGGATGCGATCACCACGATCAAGACCAACGACGGCACCTTCAACAGCCGTACCGTGCCGGGGGTCGGCAGCGCCGAGATCCTCAGCCCGACCAGCCTGGAACTGCTGCGCGCGGTGCGGGACGACACCGTCGGGTCCTTCGTCCAGGCCCACCCGAACTGGGTGGCCGCCTCCGAGCCGACCACCCCGGCGCACTGATCACGTCACGGTCGGGCGATCCGGGAGGCGAGGTCGAGGGCGGCCCGGATCGGGTCGTCCGACCAGCGGCTGGCGAAGACGTCGTGCAGCCGCCACCCGGCCCGCAGTAGCGTCCGCTGCCGCTCCACGTGCGTCGCGACCCCGTACCGGTGCACGCCGCAGATCACCCCGACCGCGTTCGCGTCCGCGCCCACGCAGAGGTCGAGCCGCCAGCGGCCGCCGGGATACTCCGGTCAGCGCGGTGAGTTCCAGGTCCCCGGCCGCGGTGACCCGGTAGCCACGCCGGGCGCGCTCGAGGCGTACCGGCTGGGCCAGCAGCGGCAGCCGCACCCGGCGTCGTCCACCGTCCATGTCGGCCCCGCCACCACGAAGGCCAGGCCGCGGCGCAGGATCCGCTCGTCGCGGTGCAGCGCGTCCAGCGCCGCCAGCCGGTCCAGCCGGATGCCGCGCGGCCCCCGGTCCGGCTCGGGCAGCCAGACCAGCGGCCGGCCCGTGCCGGACACGTCGAAGATCCGCTCGGCGCTGGCCGGGGCCAGGTCGGCGAGCGCGGCCAGGATCGTCGCCGCCTCCATCGCCCGCCGATTCTGCCGTACGCGGGCGGTGGCCGCCGGAGGCGGATGCGGTGGCGCCGCCCAGCCCGCACCGTGGCCGCTAAGCGCTGTCGTCGTCGCGCGGCGTCCTGCGCAGCACGTCTTCGAGCCGCTGCGCGGCAGCCCTCAGCTCCGCCGCCATTCGCCGTACGTCGCCGGCTCGGTTCTCACCGGTCGTCCGGGCGGCTTCGCCCGCGGCAGCGCCGTCGGTGACGTTCTCGGCGCCGGTCGCCCGCTGCCGACCGAGCCGGTCCGCGTACTCGGCTCGCCGCCGGTCCAGGTCGAATTCGCAGTCGAGCTTGACCAGCTTCTCCCAGTACGGCAGGACGACCTTTCGCACGCGCTCGTCGACGTCCACCGAGACATGCGGCTGACAGGTCACCAGCGTGTCGCCCCGCTGGTAGCGCCACGGGCCGGTCTCCGACAACGCCCGTTCCAGGGCGACCTCCAGTTCCGCCGCCCGGTGCGCCGGGAAGTCGGCGGCATGCTTGGCCGCGAGACGCGTCAGCTTTCGGACGGCGTCCGGCAGGTAGTAGTGCGCGTAGCTGAGCAGCGCCTCTCGGTGGAGATCCCATGATGACCAGACGCACCGGGCGTGGATGTGGAAGTTGAACGTCCGGCCCTGACCCGACACCCGGATCGGTACCGGCGTGTCCAGCCGTTCGGTCAGCGGGCCCGAAGGGGCCGAAGGTGCCGAGGTCGCCCCCGAGACGGGCCCCGTCTCCCGCAGGGCGTCGATCGTGCTCCGCCAGAGCTCCCTCAGCTTTCGGCGGAGTGGGGCGGTCCGTAGCCAGAGCGCCAGTGCCAGGTCGATCAGGACCCGCCGCAGGCCAGTCGACCGCGACGCGGTGCCGGCGGCGTCGGTCAGGTCGCTGCCCGCGCCGCTCTGGTCGCCCGGCTCCTCCGCTTGGGGCGGCAGCGGGGCCGAATCCCGGGCGGGGGAGTCGCGCCCAGGAGCGTTGTCCTTGTCCTCGGTGGGCGCTGCCGGGTCGCCGTCCATGCTTCACGGTAGCCACGGCATGACCGATTTGTCGGCCACCGTGGCCGGTGCCGCACGGCGGCGTCCGGATATTCCGACAAATGCACTTTCATTGCTCCGACGATGCCATCGATCTGAGCGCATGTGTGGATGTTCGGCCCATCCCCAGGTCCATTGTGAGCTGGTCGGATGGCAGGACGGACATCGCCGTTCGACGATAGGAGGGACCGTGCGCACACCATCCCGTGCGTTGACGGGGACCACCGCGCTGCTACTCGCGGCCGGGCTGGTCCTGACCGCAGGAGCTGGCGGCCAGGCGGCACCCCGGGAACAGACCCCCACCCAGGCCCGCCCCGGTGACCTGCCGGGCGACCGCCAGGACAGCAAGGCCAGAGACAACCGACAGGGACGGATCGCCCCGACCGCCCGCCAGCGCGACCGGGCCGCCGCGCTCGGCGCGCGGGCCCGCTGGACCACCTTCGGCACCCCCGCCTCCCTCACCTCCACCGGCAGGCCGCTCGCCACCGGGCTGCCCGCCGACCCGGCCACCGCGGCGCGGGCCTACGTGGACGCCAACCGCGACCTGCTGGGGCTGACCGCCAGCGGCGCCGAGGCCCTGGAGCAGATGACCGTCGCCCCGATGGGCGACGGCGCCACCGTCCTGTTCCGCCAGCGCTTCGGTGACCTGCCGGCCGCGGTGGACGGCGTCCTCGCGGTCGGCCTCCGCGACGGCGCGGTCTGGCACGTCAGCTCCTCCCTCGCTCGGGACGGGGCCGCGCCGGAACCGGCCACGCTGACCGCCGCCCAGGCGCAGCAGGCCGCGATCGCCGACGCCGGCCTCACCGGCCCGACGATCATGCGTACCGCGCTGGTCGCGGTGCCGACCGCCGACCGGGGCGCGCGGGCCGCGTACGAGGTGGTCCTCGGCGCGGACGTCACCGGCGCGGACCCGGCCGCCTTCGCCACCTACGTGGACGCCCGGGACGGCGCCGTGCTGGTCCGGGAGGACCTGGTCGACCACGACGCGGACAACCCGCAGTGGGAGGTCTTCCCGAACTCCCCGCGGACCGACCACTCGTCGACCGACACCCGGGCCCGCTGGTGCTTCCAGGCCGACGCCGGATGCGACGAGACCGTCGGCACCGCCGCGTCGCCGCTGCCCTGGGACGTCGACCCCGCCACCGGGTCGTCCACCCAGACGACCAAGGGCAACAACACCATCGCGGTGCAGAACTGGAACAACAACGACCCGTTCAGCGTGGGCACCCAGACCGCCACGCCCCGGCCGGACCGCAACTACGCCTACCCCTGGGCAAACCAGTGGTACGAGCAGAAGTGCAGCCCGGACACCTTCACCTCGCCGCAGGCCAACGACATCGACGCCGCCCGGGCCAACCTGTTCGGGATGCACAACCGGATGCACGACTGGTCGTACCACCTGGGCTTCACCGAGGCGACCTGGAACCTGCAGCAGGACAACTTCGGCCGCGGCGGCCTCGGCGCCGACGCCGAGCAGGGCAACGCCCAGGCCGGCGGGATCAGCGGCGGCCCGCCGAACTTCGCGGCCCGCGACAACGCCAACCAGATCACCCCGCCCGACGGGGTCGCGCCGATCACCAACATGTACCTCTGGCAGCCGATCGCCGGATCGTTCTACTCGCCTTGCGTGGACGGCGACTTCGACATGTCGGTCATCGCCCACGAGTACGGCCACGCCATCAGCAACCGCATGATCGCCGGCCCGAACGCCGGGGTCAGCTCCCCGCAGGGGATGAGCGAGAGCTGGTCGGACCAGCTGGCGATGGAGTACCTCTACGAGCACGGGTACGCCGCGCCCGGCCGGCGCGGTTTCACCATCGGCGAGTACGCCACCGGTGACCCGGACGCCGGCATCCGCAACTACAACATGAGCGACAGCCCGCTCAACTACAGCAGCGTCGACTACGACTTCGTCGGGCTGCAGGTGCACGCCTCCGGCGAGGTGTGGAGCGCCACCAACGTCGACATCCGGGCCGCGATGATGCAGCGGTACGGCGCCGGCGACGCGGCGCTGCAGAAGTCCTGCGCCAACGGCGCGACGCCGGTGACCGCCTGCCCGGGCAACCGGCGCTGGATCCAGCTCGTCTTCGACTCGTTCCTGCTGATGGCGGTCAGCCAGGTGAGCATGGTCGACGCGCGGGACGCGATGCTCGCCGCCGACCGGATCCGCTTCGGCGGGGCGAACCAGGACCTGCTCTGGAACGCCTTCGCCGCGCGCGGCCTCGGCGAGACCGCCGCCAGCGTCGGCAACGGCGACCCGAACCCGACGCCGGGCTTCACCTCCCCGTACGCAGACGAGGCCACCCTGACGTTCGCGCCGGAGGACGAGGACGTGCTGGTGCCCGGGGCGCAGCTCTTCGTGGGCCGCTACCAGGCCCGGGCGGTGCCGGTCGCCGACACCGACCCGGCCACCCCGCTCACCGACCAGGTGCGGCTGGTACCCGGCACGTACGAGTTCATCGTCCGGGCGCCCGGGCACGGGCACGTCCGGGTCGGTCCGGTCACCGTGAAGGCCGGTCAGGTCCGCGACCTGCCGGTCCAGGTACGCGCCAACCTGGCCTCCACGGCCGCCGGGGCGACGGTCAGCGGCGACGGGATCAACCTGGCCCGGATCGCCGACGATGACGAGGCCACCACCTGGGCCTCGCTGGGCAGCCCGGTCGCCGGCCGGCAGGTCACCGTCGATCTGGCCGGCGACGTCCGGCAGGTGCGCCGGGTGCAGGTCAGCGCGATGCTTCGGCCGCCGGTCGCCGGCGACCCGGACGCGGGTACGCAGAGCCGCTTCTCGGCGCTGCGGCAGTTCCGGGTGCTGGCATGCACGGCGACGGGCACGGTCACCTGTGCCGACGCCGCCGACTTCCACGCCGTCTACACCAGCCCGGCGGACGCCTTCCCGTCGGTGGCGCCCCGGCCCCGGGCGCCGGAGCTGATCATCCGGTCGTTCGACATCCCCCGCACGAAGGCGACCCACCTGCGCGTCGAGGTGGTGACCAACCAGTGCACCGGCGCGCCGGACTACGCCGGTGAGCAGGACGCCGACCCGCGGGCGGCGACCGACTGCGCGACCGCCAGCGTCCAGGCGAACAACGTCCGGATCGCGGAGTTCCAGGCGTTCGCCCAGTGATCGGCTGAGCCGGACGTGCGGGTGGGCGGCGACCCGTCCACCCGCACGGCCGGTCCGCCGCGGATCATCCAGCGTCAGTTCGGTTGGTCGAGGATGGCGCTGAACCGCTCCTCGGCCAGGTCGAGCTGGGCGAAGATGTGCCGTTTCACCGGCGCGGACAGCGGCGTGTCGGGTCGGGCGATGAGGTCCCGGAAGACCGGCACCAGGGGGCGGTACTTGGCTGCCGACCGGGCCACCTTCGGCCCGACGGTGTGGATCACGCCCACCCCGTTGTCGGTGAAGTCGGACACCTTGATCACCCGCGCCCAGGGCTCCCGGTCCAGGCTGGCCGCCACGTGCTCCCGGTACTGGACGTGCTTGTCCCGCCCGGGGTCGTACGCCGGGTTGGTGACCGCACCGACCAGGCGGGGCACCCGCGGGCCGAACCGCGCTGCGAGGGCGGCCAGCGCCGCCTCCGTCGGGTCGCCCGGCGCGTCCGGGCCGGCCAGCTCCGCCGGGTGGTCCTCCACGGCGTCGTGCAGCAGGCCGGCGACGATCACGTCGACGTCGCGCACCTGGTAGTGGTGCATCATCCGGATCGCCACCCGCAGCAGGTGGTTGAGGTAGGGCTCGCGGACCCGCCGGTCGTCGCGGTGCAGCTCGGCAGCCAGGTCGAGCGCCTCGGTCAGCCGGTCCCGGGCGGCGGCGTCGAACGCCCCGATCTCCAGCCGGAACCGCTCCAGCAGGCCCGGTTCGCCGTGGATCTCGGTGATCGCGTGCATCGGCATGGTGGCCAGGTACGCCGGGAAGTCCATTCGTCACTTATATCTGATCTTCACCGTCCGCCGGGCCCCGGCGTCGGCCTTGCGACGGGAGCTGGACAGGCCCCAGCCCGCCCGCACGGCGGGGCCGGGCCGGCGATCGGGCGGGTGACCGGCGCTCAGGATCTGGCGGAGAGTCGCTTCACCAGCCGGACCGTCGTACCCTCGGGCGTACCGACGATGGTCACCTCGTCCATCAACCGCGCCATGATCAACCGTCCTCGGCCCCGGTCCGCGTCGTCGTCCGGGTCGCTCACCCGCCAGCCGCCGCGGTCGCGTACCTCGATCTCCAGCCGGTCGTCGCGCAGCTCGGCCCGGACAGTGGCGATCGCGCCGGGGGCGAACCGGTAGCCGTGCTCAATGGCGTTCGCGCACGCCTCACCGGTGGCGATGAGCACCGTCTCGACGTCCCACTCGTCCACGCCGAGGTCGTGCAGCCAGCCCCGGAGCCGCTCCCGGGTCGGGCCGAGCTGGGCCGGGTCGGCGGGCACCGAGGCGGTGAAGACCGCCGGCGCCCGGTGCCGGTAGACCAGCACGGCGACGTCGTCGCTGCCGGAGGCCGGCAGCAGATCGCGCATCAGCCGGTCGACCAGCTCACCCTCGGACAAGTCCCGACCCTCGGCGAGCACGTCCACCGCCCGGGCGATGCCCGCGTCGATCAGCTCCCGGCGCCGCTCCACCAGGCCGTCGGTGTAGAGCAGCAGGGTCGAGCCGGGCCGCACCGGGGCGACCGCCTCCGGACGCCGGTCGACCGCCACGCTGGCCAGCGGCACCGAGCGGGCCCCGTCCAGCAGCTCGGCCGCGCCGTCCGGGTGCATCAGGATGCCCGGCGGGTGGCCGGCGGAGGAGTAGCGCACCTCGCCGCCCGCGCAGTCGATGATCGCGCAGAAGAGCGTGGTGCAGGCGCCGCCGGGGATCAGCCGGGCGAAGCCGTCCAGCGCGGAGAGCACCTCGGCCGGGCTCTTGGCCTGCAGCAGCATGGCCCGGCAGGCGCTGCGCAGCTGCCCCATCACCGTGGCCGCCGACAGCCCCCGTCCGACGCAGTCGCCGACCACCACGCCGAACAGGTCACCGGGGAGCGGCACCACGTCGTACCAGTCGCCGCCCACCTCCAGCGGGCGGACCGCCGGCTCGTATCGGACCGCGAAGCCGGCCGGCAGGTCGGTCGGCCCGAGCATGGCCCGCTGCATGGCCAGCGCCACGCCCCGCTGCGTCTCGTAGGCGTGGGCCCGGACCAGCGCCTGGGCCAGCGCCGCGCAGAGCTGGCGGACCAGCGGCGCGTCCACCGCCGGCATCGGCCGGGGCGCGTCCGGCTCCAGCCAGATCCCCCCGGTGCCGACGCCCACCCCGATCCGGGCCCCGACGCCGGTCACCCGCCCGACGTCGTCCCGGGCCAGGTACGGGTCGGCCTCCGGTACGGCCGCGTCGAGGATCCGCCGGATCTCCGGGGTCAGCTCCAGCCCGGCGCCCACCACCACGGGCGTACCGGCCGGGTCGGGGCTGACCGCCACCCCGCGTGCCCCGCCGAGCAGCTCGCCCAGCTCGGCGAGGCCGCCCGCCAGCACCTCGGTGATGTCGCTGGCGCTGGCCAGCCGGGTGGCCAGCGCGGCCACCGCGGCCTGCCGGGCGGCGGCGCGGATCTCGGCGGTGACGTCGCGCATGGTCGCCACGTGCAGCCGCTGGCCGGTGACGGGCTCCCGCAGCGCGTTGTGGACCGCCTCCACCCAGATCCGGTGCCCGTCCGCGTGCCGCAGCGGCACGGTCACCCGCCCGCCGCCGGTCGTCCCCATCTCCCGCACCATCGCCTCGACCCCGCGCCGCTCCGCCGGCTCGGTCTCCGGGTCCGGCCACCACGACTGCGGGGCCGGTGCCGGCAGCTCCAGCCGGTCGAGGCCGAGCAGCCGGCAGAAGGCGTGGTTGGCCTCCACCAGGGTGAAGCTGGCGTCGTAGACCACGAAGGCGTCCTGCAACGAGTCGATCAGGGCGCTGCGCCAGGTCGCCTCCCGGTTGCGCAGCCGGGACAGCTCCAGGTGCGCCCGGACCCGGGCGAGCAGTTCCAGGGAGGAGAACGGCTTGGGCAGGTAGTCGTCCGCGCCAGCCCGCAGCCCCTCCACCGCCGCCTCCTCGCCGGCCCGCGCGGAGAGCAGGATGACCGGCACGCCGGCCGTGCGCCGGTCGCCGCGCAGCGCGGCCAGCAGGGCGAGGCCGTCCATCCGCGGCATCATCACGTCGGTGAGGACCAGGTCCGGCGGCTCGGTCGCGACCAGGTCCAGCGCCGCCCGGCCGTCCCCCGCGGCGAGCACCCGGTAGCTGGGCGCGAGCAGGCCGACCAGGAACGTCCGCAGGTCCTGGTTGTCCTCCACCACCAGCACGGTCGGGGCGTCCGGCGGCGGGGCCTGACCGCCGGCCCGGTCGGTCGCCGCCGGGCCGGGCAGCGCCTCCGGCACCCAGCGCAGGGCCTCCTCGCCGTACGCCCCGGGCCTGGCCTCCTCCGCGCCGGGCCGGCCCTCCGTGGGCCGGCCGTACGGGATCCGCGCGGTGAACGAGGAGCCCTCGCCCTCGACCGAGCGCACGCCGACCTCACCGCCGTGCAGCCGGACCAGCTCCTGGACCAGGGCCAGCCCGATGCCGGCGCCCTCGTGGGACCGCCCGCCGGCGCCGCGTACCCGGTGGAAGCGGCGGAACAGCAGCGACAGCTGGTCGGCCGGGATGCCGACGCCGGTGTCGCTGACCGAGAGGGTGACCGTCTCCTGGTCGCCCGTCAGCCGGAGCCGGACGGTGCCTTCGAGGGTGTACTTCAGGGCGTTGGAGAGCAGGTTGACCACGACCTTCTCCCACATGTCCCGGTCCACGTACCCGGTGCGGGGCAGCGGCCGCACGTCCACCTCGAAGGTCAGCCCGGCCCCCTCCAGCGCGTACCCGAAGGACTCGGCGATGCCCCGGGTGAGGGCCGCCAGGTCGGTGGGTGCCCGCTCCGCCTCCAGCCGGCCGCCCTCGATCCGGGCGAAGTCGAGCATGTCGTTGACCAGTTTGCGCAGCCGGCCCGCGTTGCGGTGCACCAGCTCCAGCCGCTCCCGCTGGGCCGGCGGCAACGGCTCCCGCTCGTCGGCGAGGCTCTCCTGCACCGGCCCGGTGATCAGCGTCAGCGGGGTGCGCAGCTCGTGGCTGACGTCGGTGAAGAAGTTGGTCTTGGCGACGTCCAGCTCGGCCAGCGCGGCGGCCCTGCGTCGCTGCGCCTCGTACGCGAGCACGTCGGTCAGCGCGGTGGAGACCCGGCTGGCCACCAGGTCGAGGAAGTGCCGGTACGGCTCGCCGAACGGCAGGTAGGGGCTCACGCCGAGGACCAGCACCCCGACCGGCCGGCCACCCCCGGTGGCCAACAGCGGCAGCGCCACCGCTTCGTCGACGGGAGCCGGGTCCCCGACGCCGTCCGCGCGCGCCAGCGGCCAGGTCGTCCCGGCCAGGCCGGTGACCCGCACCGGCCGCCCTGTCTTGATCGCTTCCGCCACCTCGGCCGGCGGGTCGGCGGCGGTCCGGTCGGCGCCGTCGACGAGGCCGAACGACGCCACCAGGCGCAGTCGCTCACCGTCCGGCGTCGGGCTGTCGCCGTGGTCCGGCAGATCCCCGACCAGGTAGACCAGGCCCGCCGGGAGGTCGGCGGGCCCGCCGGCCAGGATCCGGGAAGCCGCCCGGACGGCGTCCGCCGCGCTGTCCGCCTCGGCGATCGAGAGTTCACCGAGTTGGCGTAACAGTGCCAGGCGGCGGTCGCCGACGACCTGGCCGGTCACCTCGCTGGTGGCCACGAAGACCCCGTCGACCCGCCCGTCGGCGTCGTGGATGGGGCTGTAGGAGTAGGTCCAGTACGTCTCCTCCAGGAAGCCGTGCCGGAGCATGAAGAGCAGCTGATTGTGGGAGTAGGTGGATCCTCCGGACAGCGCCCGCTCGGTCAGGGGTCCGACGACGTCCCAGATCTCGGCCCAGCAGTCCACCGCGCGCTGACCGACGGCCGCCGGGAACTTGTCCCCGAGGAAGCTCGTGTACGGGTCGTTGAAGATCTGCACCAGCTCGTGGCTCCACCAGAGCAGCATCGGGATCCGGGAGGGCATGAGGGTGCGGACCGCGGACCGCAGCTCCACCGGCCACGACTCGACCGGCCCCAGCGGGGTCGCCGACCAGTCCGTCGCCCGGTGCGCCGCGCTGGTCGGGTCGTCGCCAGGAAACAGCTCGTCGGCGGCTGTGCCAGCCTCCACGTCCGCCCCCCGTCCCGTCCATGTCCCCGGGCCTGGGCGCTCGGTCGCGCTGTAACCCTCCCGTCCCCGGCTATTGTCCCCGGCACGTCCGCGCTTCATTCCCCGACCCGGTCGGTTCCGGCCGGTCCCGTGGACGCGAGTACCGTCGCCGGGCCGCCCGGGGAGGCCGCCGGTCGGGGTGACGCCGGTGCGGGGCCACCCGGTGGGGTGACAATCAGTGCATGGACCGGGTACTGAACGTGCTGGTGGCGCTCCCGCCCGCCCTGGTGCTGGCCCTGGTCTTCCTGCTCCCGGCGCTCGAGGCGTCGACCTTCCTCGGCCTGGTCGTACCGGGGGAGGTGGCCGTGCTGGTGGGCGGCGTCCTCGCCCACGAGGGGCGGCTGCCGCTCTGGGCGGTGGTGGTCGCCGCGCTGGTCGGGGCGGCCCTCGGCGACCAGGTGGGCTACCTGGTCGGGCGCCCCTACGGCCGGCGGCTGCTGGACCGGATGCCGCGCCGGTTCGTCCGCTCGGGGGAGCTGCGCCGGGCGCTCGACCTGGTGCGGCGGCGCGGCGCCTTGGCCGTGGTGCTCGGCCGGTGGGCGGCCGCGCTGCGGGCGCTGGTGCCGGGCCTGGCGGGCATGAGCGGGATACCGCAGCGCACCTTCACCCTGGCCAACGTCACCGGTGGGGGCCTCTGGGCCGTGACCGTGGCCGTGCTCGGCTACCTGGCCGGCGCGTCCTACCGGATGCTGGAGCGGCGACTCGGCTGGGGCGGCGAGGCGGTGCTCGCCCTGGTGGCGCTGCTGGTGCTGGTGCGGATCGTGCGTGGCCGGATCGCGGCCCGCCGGGACCGGACTGAACGGGAAGCCGGGCAGCCCTGACCGGGCGGCCGGGGACGGTCAGCGCAGGGAGGTGGTGGCGGTGGCGCGGAGGGCCTTGACGATGGCGGGGATGGAGCCGATCAGCAGGACCAGCGCCCAGACGATCGCGACCACCGCGAACACCAGCGCCCCGACGTCGTCGGTGATGCTGACCAGGATGCCCGGGACCAGCCGGTGCAGGAACTCCAGGACCACCGTGCAGAGCAGGGTGGTCAGCATCAGCAGCACCAGGCCCTTGTTCTGCAGGAAGCGCGGCTGGGCGAGGACCAGCAGCCCGGCCCAGACCAGCTTGAGCAGCAGCACCAGGCCGAGCAGGACCGCCGCGTCACCGACCGGGAAGAAACCCCAGACCGCCAGGTAGGCCAGCGTGCCGAACGGGGCGGCCAGGAAGAGCGACACCATGACGGTCAGCTCGATGAAGGCCACCACCAGCAGCACCACCGACGCGATCAGCAGCAGGACCGCGAAGACCAGGGTGGCCACCCCCTGCACCCGCCCCTGGATCCGGTCCGGCACCACCAGGCTCAGGCAGAACAGCCCGGTGGTCCAGAGCGCGACCACGTCGATCAGCGCCAGGTAGCCGGTGCCCCGACCGGAGGGCTGGGTGACCGCACCGACGTCGCCCAGCTCGACGCCGAGCTGCCCGGCGCTGTCCCGCAACGCGCCACCGGCGTCCCCGCCCCCGGTGAGCAGCACGGCGCCGAGTTCCAGGCCGACCACCAGCAGCACCGCGAGCAGCGCCAGCAACAGGAACGGTTTGCGCAACTCACCCATGACGGGCCTCCTTCCGGTACCGGTGGGTCAGGACGGGCCGACGGTGACCGCACATCCGGCACCTCCCGGGCAGCGCAGGGCGACGGCGGTGGCCCGGTCGACGGCGATCTTCGCGACCGCCTCCCCGTCGTCGGCCGGCTCCACCTCGTCGGCGACGGTCACCTCGGCGTCGCCGGGCGCCGGGGCGGTCACCCCGAAGGGCGCCCGGCTGCGCAGCACCAGGGTGCGCAGGCCGCCCGGGTCGGCGACCCGCAGCACGCAGCCGGCGACGAAGCTGACCACCCGCGGTTCGCCCGGGGTGCCCGGCGGCGCGGCGGGGGAGCCCGGGCAGTCCGCGGTGACCGTCGCCGGGTCGACCGTGGCGTTCGACCCGCCGAGCCGGTCCAGCCAGCCCGGCCGGGCGGCCGGGTCGCCTCGACCGCCCGGCCCGGCGCCCACCGCGACCAGGTAGAGCGCCACCAGCAGCACGGCCAGCGCCGCCAGCAGCACCTTCTGCCGGCCGCTCATGGCTGGACGAGCTGGGTGAAGCGGATCTGGTCGACGCCGGCGAAGTACCGGTCGAAGCCCTGCGTCTTGCCCACCGCCACCAGGGTCACCCTGTGCGGGCCCTTGCTCAGCTCCAGCGTGCCCACGTCGAGCCAGTCGGTCCTGACGACGGTGGGGGTGAAGCCGAAGAAGGTGCCACCGACCTGCCGACCGTCCACCAGGAAGATGGTGTTCGCGTAGTCGAACGAGGTGGTGCGCACGGTCGAGAAGCGCCAGGTGCCGTCGACGGGAATGTCCACGGTGACGGTCACCCGGTCGCCGACGGCCAGCCCGAGGAAGAACAGCTGCGCGTCGCCGGACCAGGTGACGTCGCAGCAGTTCCTCTGCTCGACCACCTTCACCGCCGCGCCGGCCGGCGACTCGACCGCCGCGCCGCCCACCAGGCTCTCCGCCTCCAGCGTCACCACCTTCGGCGCGGCCGGCGCCGGCGCCTCGCCGGGGCGGCTCACCAGCCAGACCACCACCCCGGCCACCACCAGCACCAGGGCCGCGGCGGCCGCGATCCACGGCCACGGCGCGCGCTTCGGGGGTACGACGGCCCGGACGTCGTACGTCACCCGGCCGCTGGAGCGGGAACTCTCCTCCGGGGCGGTGTTCGCCGAGTACGCGAAGCCGGTCATGTCATAACGCCGGGGCGGGGTGCCCGACGGCACGACGAGGCGGACCAGGAAGGAGACCGAGCCCTGCCCGGGCACCACCCGCTGCGGCTCGGCGACGGTGAACCAGCTCCGCTGCGTGCCCTCGCCGGGGGCCACGTCGAAGACCACGGTGTCCGGCGCCTCGCCCGGGTTGGAGACGGTGAAGGTCAGCTCGCCGCTGTTGCGGGCGTCCAGGGTGAACTGCCCGGCGGCGGCGACGACGGCCCATTCTGTGGTCATCGGATGCGCGGCGTTTACAACCCCCCCATCACGCCGGGCGCGCAACCCCCCAACCAACCATCCCCCGCCTTCAGGCGGGGGAGGAAACGCCGCTCCCTCCCTTCAGTGATCGTCTTACACGGATGGCCGATAAGATGTGAGGCGTGGGGGATGTGGTGAAGCGGGCATTCAAGTACCGCTTTTGTCCGACTCCAGAACAGGTCAAGCAGTTGAACCGCACCTTCGGGTGTGTGCGGCTGGTCTACAACCGAGCGCTCGACGCGCGTACCCGGGCGTGGGCGGTCGACCGGCAGCGCGGCACCTATGTGCAGACGTCGGCGTGGCTGACCGAATGGAAACGCACCGAAGGCCTGGCGTTCCTCAACGAGGTGTCGTCGGTGCCGTTGCAGCAGACGCTGCGTCACCTGCAAGCCGGGTTCGCGGCGTTCTGGGACAAGCGAGCCCGTTACCCGCGGTTCAAGTCCAAGCGCAAGTCGCGGGCGGCGGCTGAGTACACCCGGTCGGCGTTCCGCTGGCGCGACGGGCAGCTCACTCTCGCGAAGATGGATACCCCGCTGGACATCGTGTGGTCCCGTCCGTTGCCCGAAGGCGCGCAACCGTCCACGGTCACCGTGTCGCGGGACGCGGCCGGCCGCTGGTTCGTGTCCCTGCTCGTTGAGGACCCGACCGTGAAACCACTGCCGCCGGTCGATGCGGCCGTGGGGTTGGACGCTGGGATCACTAGCCTGCTCACCCTGTCCACCGGGGAGAAGTTCGCCAACCCGCGGCATGAGCGCGCCGACCGGCGCAAGCTCGCGAAAGTTCAGCGGAACCTGTCCCGGAAGGAGAAAGGCTCCGCGAACCGGGCCAAGGCCCGGCTCAAGGTCGCCCGCGTTCATGCTCGTATCGCCGACCGGCGGCGGGACCACCTGCACAAACTGACCACTCGACTCGTCCGCGAGAACCAAACGGTCGTGATCGAAGACCTCAGCGTGCGCAACATGCTCCGCAACCACTGCCTGGCCCGCGTCATCTCCGACGCAGCCTGGTCCCAGATGCGAAGCTTGTTGGAATACAAGGCCGCCTGGTATGGGCGGACTGTGATCGCCGTCGACCGATGGCATCCCAGCACGAAGACGTGCTCGGCGTGCGGTCGGATCAACACCGCGATGACGCTTGGCGTGCGCGCTTGGACGTGCCCCGGCTGCGAGGCCGTGCACGACCGGGACGTGAACGCCGCCAAGAACATCCTCGCCGCCGGGCTGGCGGAGAGGTAAAACGCCTGTGGAGGGACGGTAAGACCCGACCCGCGTAAGCGGTGAAGGCGCGGCCCGGCGAAGCAGGAACACTCTCGGGCGACCGAGAGAATCCCCGCCCTTCAAGGCGGTGGAGGATGTCAAGACGGCTCCTCTACGGCGGGTACGGGGGACGGGACGCGGGCCCGCCCGACCGCGCGGTCGGGGGTCGAGTCGGCGGGCCCGGGCGGCGGCGGACCGGCGTCGTCGAGCACGGTGACCTCGACGGTGACGGCGGCCGGTTTCTCCGCCTCGACGATGCGGGTGACCACGGCGAGCTGGTCGGCGGCGGCCGGCGGCACCCGCACCAGCACGTGGAACGGGCGGTCCGCCGGCTCGTCGAGGACGAACCCGGTGACCCCGGTGGCCAGCTCCAACGCGGTCCGCATCCCGTACGGGGTGCCGCGCCAGCGGGCCAGCAGCGCCCCGTGCGCGACCAGGTCCCGCAGCCGCCCCAGCGGCAGCGGGAGCGGGGCGTCCGGCCGGGGCGCGGCCACCACGTGGTCCATCGCCACCCACCGGGTGAGGTACGCGACGAACCCGTCCGGGGTCCGGTACGGCGCGAAGAGCGCGTCGACGTCGGCGAGCACCGCCTCGTCCGGGGCGTGCAGCGCCTCCATCACGTCCAGCAGCGCGCCCAGCACACTGCCCGGCCCGCAGGCCCGCTGGTACGCCGCGGGCAGCAACCGCTCAATCGCCGTTCGGCGCATCCTGCCGCACCACCTCGATGTCGTGCTCGCCGGAGCAGAGCAGCCAGGTGCCGGGTACGGTCACCACGTCCGCGGTGGCCTGGTTGGCGCTGGCCGTCCAGTCGACGGCGTCGCCGCTGCGGTACACCCCGCGCTCGCCGCCGGCGAGGATCAGCCGGTCCGGCCCACCGCTCGCGGCGACCGCGTCCACCGGCACGAACCGGGACCGGTCCCGCAGCGGCAGCCCGCAGTTGACCATCACCGGCTGCCACTGCGGCGGGGCGGCCAGGGTGTCCAACCGGACCACCCCGCCGCTCTGCGTGGCGGCGACCGCGAGCGACCCGGTGAACGCGAGGTCCCGGCAGGTGCCGCCGATCCAGCCGACCTGCACGGCCTGCCACTTGACGTCGGACTCGAAGAGCCGGGTCCGGTGGCAGCCCTGCCCGGGCTTCTTCGGGTCCGGTTCCCCGGCCCCGCTCCAGAGCAGGGTGGCCGGGCCGTCGTACTGGACGGCGAGGACGCGGTTGTCCACGTTGGCCAGCCCCACATGGGCGAAGGTGCCGGGGCGGCCGGCGGCGGTGGAGAGGTAGACCCCGAAGCCGGCCTGCGCGGCCACCGCCACCCCGGGCGCCCCGCGCTCGGAGACGAAGGCGCGGACCGCGTAGAAGCCGCGGTCGGCGTCGGAGGAGTCGACCAGGATCTGCAACGGCACCGAGCCGGGGAGCAGGGAGACCTCGTAGAGGCCGGTGTCGGTGGCCAGCAGCAGCGCCCCGGCGCCGTCCCGGTCGATCCAGGCAAGGTCCTGGATCCGGGAGTCCAGGTCGGTCAGGAGCGACCAGGTCTCGCCGAGGTCGGTGCTCAGGTACACCCGGGAGCCACCGGCGTCCTGGGCGGTGACCACCGCGACCGAGCCGGCCCGGCCGACGATGCCGGGACGGACCGGGGCGGGGGCGGGGGCCACCCGGAGCACGCTCTCGGAGTCGAAGCGGCCGGCCGGCTCCCAGCCCGCCCCGGCGTTGGTGGAGCGGAACAGCACCGGCCCGCGCCCGGCGTACCAGGTGCCGGGCTGGTACTGGTCGACGGCGAGGGTGCGCACCTGCGCGTCCGGCGCCTCGTCGACGACGAACCGGACCGACTCGACGTACCGCACGCCCGGCTCGGCGTGCTCCAGCATCCGGTACACGTTGGACGCCCGCAGCGGCTCGCCGAACGCCCAGCCGCCCGGGTTGAGCGGGGTGGGCAGCGGGCTCAGCGTCTGGTGCAGCCGGTCGTGGATGCGCCGGCGTACCGCGTCCACGTCCTCCTCCCGGCGGACCACCACCCGGGCCCGGATCGACACCGCCTTGTAGCGGGCCCAGCCGGCGCGGACGCTGGTGCCCAGGGCGCGCCGGCGCTCCAGGTCGTCGGCCACCCGGCGGCGGGCCTCCTCCACCTCGTGGTCGCGCAGCACCGCCACCGGCAGCCGGCCGCCGGGACGCGCCTCGTCCGGCACGTACGGCACCAGCACCACCTCGACCTCGCCGGGGCGGGCGAAGCTGTAGACCGCGGCCCGGGTGAACGCGCGGGCCCGGGCCACCGCCCCGGAGCCGGCGGCGAGGATCTCGTAGTCCCGGGCGGTGACCGCGCGCTGCTGGGCGAAGAACTCGTACGGCCCCCGGGCCAGGGCCGACTCCAGCGACTCCAGGTCCCGGCCGCCGCCCGCCGGCTCCGGGTTCTCCACCTTCAGCCCGATCAGCGGGTCGCGCAGGCTGGTCAGCGTCCCGGCGGCGACGTTCCCGGCCGGCCCGCCGCCGCAGCGGTACCAGAGCCGGACCTGCCGGCCGGCCGGCGGCACCGCGGCCACCGTCACCGGCCCGGACCCGTCGGCGCCGCGCAGGTCCAGGGCGGGGGCGAAGGTGACCACTCCACTGGCCCGGTCCACCAGGTACACCTTCGCCTGCGGGCCGAGGCCGGCGAAGCTGTCCACCGGCCGCCAGATCTCGAAGGTCCGCCCGTCGTGCTCGCGGGCCGCCGCGCCCAGCTCCACCGAGCCGGTCGGCACCTCGACGCCGAGCAGCAGGTCCAGCGGCTCGGCGGTCCGGGTCAGCGGGGCCTTCGCCGCGCGCAGCACCTGGCCGGGCTGGCCGGTGCCGGTGCCGAGCAACTCCGCGTCGACCGGCTCGCAGTGGTGCAGGCGTACCGTCACCTCGGTCTCCCCGGCGGGCAGCGACGCCGGCTCGGTGGTGACGAAGACGACGGGCCGGGGGTCGGCGCCGCGGGCGGCGGCGACCCGGGTGCCGGCCGGGATCCGGACCGGGCCGCGGTCCGGGCCGGTCCGGGTGAACCGGACGTCCACCCAGGCCGCCGAGGGCGGGTGCCGGGTCACCCCGAGCAGGTTCAGGAAGGCGACGTACGCCTTCTCCGGCAACTGGTTCAGCCGGTAGATCATCACCTCGGTCAGGTACGCGAACGCCTCCAGCAGCGCCATCCCCGGGTCGTGCGCGGAGAGGTCGGTCCAGCCGGGGCAGGACTGGCGGATCCGTTCCCGCGCCTCGGTGACCAGGTCGAGGAAGGCACGGTCGTCGAGGTGCGGCACCGGCAGCGTCATGACGGGTCTCCCTCGGCGCGGTCGGGTTCCGGCGGGTCGTCGTCGGGCAGCAGGTCGACGGAGAAGACCAGCTGCCCCGGGGAGAGGCTGGCCCGGACCCGGTAGTCGAGCCGGATCACGAGCCGCCACGGGTCGTCCGGGTCGGGGCCGGCGTCCACGTCGATCACCTCGACCCGCGGCTCCCAGCGCCGGATCGCCTGCCGGACGTAGTGGATGGCCAGCCCGGCGGTGGTGTCGTCGTTCGGCGCGAAGACCAGCCGGTGCAGCCGGGACCCGTACCCGGGTCGCATCAGCCGCTCGCCCGGCGTGGTGGAGAGCAGCAGGAACAGCGCCTGGCGTACCGTCTCGTCGCCGTCGGTCATGGCGAGCCCCCCGGCGGCGGTCAGCGCCAGCCCGCCGGTACGACCCGCGTCGAAGCCGGCGCCGACGAAGCGGAAGGCCCTCATGCGTCCGCCCCCAGGAACGTCTGCCGCGGATCGCGGACGGTGTGGTGGACCAGCCCCGGCGGGGTGCCGTCGGTGAGGCCGTCCAGGTTGTCCAGGACCACCCGATGGCCGTCCACCCGCAGCCAGGCGCTGTAGCCGACACCGACCCGCAGCGTCTTCGCGCACGGCTTGATGGTCGGCCCGTAGTTGGGGCAGGCCGTGATGTCCCGCCCCTCCGGGTCGGCGTCGACCAGCACCGGTACGCCCCGCACGGTCACCCACTGCTGGGAGGCGCGGTTGGCGACCCGGCCGTCGTGGTCGCAGACGATCAGCGAGTCGCGGTGGATCCAGCGCATCAGCCACCTCCGTGGGCGCGGGCGAGGGTGCGGGCCTGTTCGGCGGCGGTGCGGGCGTCCTCGGTCGCCTCCGCCCGCAGGAAGTCGACGGTCCGGGCGCGGACCACCATGGCCCGGCCGGGCGCGGAGAGCACCAGGTCGCCGGCCGCGTGCACGGTGGTCAGTTCCGGCCGCAGCTCCACGAAGCTGCCGGCGTCGGTGGCCAGCCGCAGGGTCCGGCCGTCGTCGTCGATGACGATCGACTGGCCGGTGCCGGTCCGCATCGACCAGCGCCGGGACCTCCCGTCGACGATCCCCGCGTCGTACGGCTCGACGGCGCCGAAGAGCGAGCCGAGGACGATCCCGGCGGCCGGCTCCCCGCCGGGGAGCACCACCAGCACGGTGTCGTCCGGGTCGGGCAGCGCCACGATGCCCTTGCCCCGCCCCGCGCCCGGGCAGGCCACCGCGAGCCAGCCGGCGTCCAGGTCCCCGTACGCGGGCAGGGTCAGCCGGACCCGGCCGAGCCGGTCCGGGTCGTCGACGTCGGTGACCGTGCCGAGGGTGACCGTCGCCGGGGCGGGCGCCGGATTCGGCGGCGGGCCGGGTGGCACGGTGGCGAAGCGGGTCAGGTGGCCGTTCGCGTCCACGGTGTGCACCACCTCGGTGAGCACGTACACCCCGGCGACCGCCTCGGGCACTCCGGTGAGCGCGATCCGCCGGCCGGGGCGCAGCGCCGGATCCCCCTCGGCCACCCCCTCGGCGGTGACCAGGGCGGCGACCCGGGCGTCCAGGCCGGCCTGGGCGAGGGCGGCCAACTCGTCGTCGCTGCGGCCGGGCTGGTCGACCGCGGTCCGTACGCCGTCCGCACCCACCTCGCCCGGGTCCGGGGTCAGCGGAATCCGGCGGCCGGAGCGGGCCTCGCCCACCTGCTGGCGCAGCGGCTCGGCGCGCTGCGGGTGCCAGCCCAGCGCGACGCTCTCCCCGCCGGCCCGGTCCAGGTTCTCCGCGATCCGCAACGAGTGCACCGAGTCGCCCAGCACCAGCGGCACCGGCTCGCCGTACCCGTCGAGGGTCAGCAGCCGCAGCCGGTCCCCGTCGGCGGCGAGGTGCAGCCCGGCCCGCCCGGCCACCTCGCACAGCAGCTCCAGGTCGGTGTGCCGGTGCTGGAACAGCCGGTCCAGCCGGGGCCCGTCGGCCTCCGCGTCGACCGTCCACCCCAGGTCGGCGCAGAGCTCCCGGGCCAGGTCGGCCGCGGTCACCGACTCGAAGACCCGCAGCTGCTGCCGCTTGCGCAGCCGGTGCAGCCCGTCGTACGCCCGGATCCGCAGCAGGGCGCTGCCGTCGCCGGCGTACTCCACCTCCACGCAGGTGACCTCGCCGGTGAAGAGGGCGTCCGGGTGGCCGTCCAGGCGGAGGTCGAGGGCGGCGCCGGGGCGTACCGGCGGGTCGAGGGCGACCGCGCCCGGGCCGGTGGCGAGGGTGACTTCGCACTGGGTCGGCTGGTCCAGCCGGGCGGCGACCCGGACCGCGCGCAGCCGCCGGGCGTCGGCCAGCGGCGCGCCGTCGACGGTGACGGTCGGCGTGCGGGGCACGGTCATGACGGCGTACCTCCCGACGCGGCGGACGCGGTGACCGGGGGAACGGCCAGCGGCGTGCCGGCCGGCACGGTCAGCGGGTCGGTGATCCGGTTGTGCTCGGCGAGCAGCCGCCAGCGCAGCGGCGAGCCGAGCGCGTCGTGGGCGAGCAGGTCGAAGCGCACCCCGGACCAGCCGGGCTCGGCAGCGCCGTCCGCGGCGGCCACCACCGCCGAACCGGGCGGCACGGTCGGGGTGCTCGCCGCCGCCAGCTCCTCCTCGAAGCCCGCCCGGGCCGCCTCGGCGCTCTCCGCGACCCGGACCAGCTTGAGCCGCAGCCAGGACCGGTGCGGCGTGCCGGTGAGGGTGAACGCGTCGAAGCGTTCCGCCACGGCGACGATGACGCCGGGCACGTTCCAGGTCTTGCCCCAGACCAGGCGGACCAGGGGTGGCCGGAGCCAGCCGTGCTCGGTGGCCGAGTTCTCCGCCAGCATCCACAGTGGACGGGTCAGCGTCCGGACGTCCTCGGGGCGTACCTGGGCCTCCACGAAGTCCACGTCGAAGAGCAGATCCAGGATCAGTTCGGTACGGCCGCCGCCGGTGAAGACCAGCGGGTCGTCGGCGAGGCCGGCCCCGGTGAGCTGGCCGTCGGCGGCGCCCCGCGGGCGTACCCCGGCCAGCCGGGTGACCTGCACGGTCTCCGGGTTGAGCAGGCAGTCGACCCGGGTGCCGGACTCGTCCACGAGGAAGGCGACACGTTCCATCAGGCACCCGCCTGTTCCCGGTCCAGCCGGTTCCGGTGCGCGGTGTCGCCGGTGGGCGCGGCCGGCGTCCACAGCTCCCGGTCGTCGGGCAGCGCCGGCCACGGATCACGCGGGTCGCGGACGGACGACCGGTCCGTCCCTGTCGGCCCCGGCCGTCCCGAGGGGGGTACCCCGGACGGGCCGGAGCGGGTCGCCTCGACGGGCAGCGCCGGCCAGGCCCCGGCGGCGGGTGCGGGCGGCGGCTCGGCCGGCCCCGTCCACCGCCAGCTCCACTCCCGACCCGGGCCGACCGGCGCTGCCTCCCTCTGGGCTCTGGGAGTTCCAAGGCCGACGGCCGGGCCGTCGCCCGTCACGTCCCGCCGACCCCGACCGGCCGAGGCCCCGCCGGTTGTCCGGCCGGTCACCGAACCGGTCGCCTGGTCGTGGCCCGGCGCGCCGGGATGGCTGTCGTGCGCCGCGTGGCCGACCGTAGCGTCCGGTTGGGAACTCACCGGCCGGCCGGTGCCGACGCCGTGGGGGCCGGGCGACGCGGTGTCATGGTCCGGGTGCGCGGTCCAGGGGCTGCCAAAGTCGGGCGCGGTTGACGTGTTACCGAGGCCGGGTGCGGGCTGGGCGCTGCCGAGGCCCGGGTCGCGGGGCCGGGTCCATGCGGCGCCGCGGCCTGGATCGTCGGGCCTGGCCCCTGGGGTCCCGAGACCCGCAGCCCGCCGCCGGGGCCACGGGGTGCCGAGGTCCGGGCTCGCGGGATCGACGTCCGGGTAGGGCCGGCCCGCCGGTGTACCGGCGTCCGGGTGGAGCCGTCGGTCCCGCGT
>NZ_JAPFQV010000043.1:0-55393 GCF_033804685.1 Micromonospora sp. RTP1Z1 | reverse complement strand
AGCCAAACTGCCGCTGCACGCGCGCACTTTCTGCTGCGATGTATGCGGCCTGGTGATGGACCGGGACGCTAACGCCGCCTGCAACCTCGCCGCCCTTGCGGCGGCCAGCACCACCGGTACCGGAGTGCCCGGAGACCGGGGCGCGAAAGCGCCGAAGCCTCGTGGAGCCGACCAGAAGACCCGCGTCACCCTCCCCAGCCGAATCGCCGGGGCGGGGCGGGCAGGTGGCGCAACCCTGCCACGACAGCGGCAGACGGAAACGAGAGACCGTCATCAGGACACCACGACCCTCACGTTGCGGTGACACCGTTACGGACCTTCCATGCGGAAACGCACGGATTGCTGAGACCTGACGATAGGATCAGCAACGGTCAGGAGAAGAGGCCGCGGCGGTGGAGGGACTGGCGGAGCCGGGCGTCGAGCTGGGCGGCCCAGTCGACCGTCGCGGCGCTCGCGTGGCCGACGGTGAAGCGACCGAAGGCGTCATGGCCCTCGGCGAAGAGGCCGCCCCGCTTGTCGACCTCCAGCACCACCTGCACCTGCTGCGGGTCGGTGACGAAGGTGACCTCGAGCTGGTTGATCGCGCGGGCGTACTGCGGCGCGGGATGGAACTCGATCTCCTGGTAGAACGGCAGGCTTTGGCGTACGCCGTAGATGTGCCCGCGCTCCACGTCGGCCCGGGCGAACCGGAAGCCCAGCCGCAGCAACGCCTCCAGCAACCGCTCCTGGGCCGGCAGCGGATGCACCGCCACCGGGTCTAGGTCGCCGGAATCGACCGCCCGGGCCACCTCCAGCTCGGTACGCAGCCCCATGGTCATCCCGTGCAGGTGCTGGCCGTACAGGTCGGTCAATGGCGTCTCCCACGGCACGTCGAACCGGAACGGGATGTCGTACCGCTGCCCCGGCTCCAGCCGGAACGCCCCGGTGACCCGACGGCGGCCGAACTCCTGGTTGGTGTCGTAGTCGGAGTCCCCGCTCTCCACCTCGACCCGGGTGACCAGGCCGAGGGCCACGTAGGACACATCCACGGCGTGGTCGCCGCCAGCCACCTGGATCCGGCCCTCCAGGTGACCACCCGGGCGGCAGTTCGGGTCGGTCAGCACCGTCTCCACCGAGGGACCACCGACACCCATCGCCTGCATGAGCCGCTTGAAGACCACCACGTCCTCCGATCACGTGTCTTGCCGGGCCCCAGTGGCCGGCCGCTGGCACGGTAACCGGGTCGGGCAACCGACGCCCGACGTTCCGACGGTATTGCTGTCGGTTCCCCGATCGCCTCACTCCCGTTTCACGCCCCGACCGCCAAGCTGTTCCTCACCGGCACCACCGCGCCGGCACGCGGCACGGAATCCGGTACGCGGCACGAAGGACACGGGGAGAGACAGAGATGGCCCTGCAGATGATCGAGCACCAGACCCGCCCGGCTGCCACCGTCGACGCCGAGCCAGGCACCGACACCCTGACCGATCTGGACGCCACCGACGAGCGCGGCGTCTCCACCGACCTGGTCCGGGCGTACCTGAACGGGATCGGCCGCACCAAGTTGCTCACCGCTGCGCAGGAGGTCGGGCTCAGCAAGCGGATCGAGGCCGGGCTCTTCGCCGAGGAGAAGCTCTCCACCTGCACCCCGGTCTCCACTGAACTGCGGGCCGACCTGGCGCTGATCGCGGCCGAGGGCCGCGCCGCCAAGGACCACCTGCTGGAGGCGAACCTGCGGCTGGTGGTGAGCATCGCCAAGCGGTACACCGGTCGCGGCATGGCGTTCCTGGACCTCATCCAGGAGGGCAACCTCGGCGTGATCCGCGCCGTCGAGAAGTTCGACTACACCAAGGGCTACAAGTTCTCCACCTACGCCACCTGGTGGATCCGCCAGGCCATCACCCGCGCCATGGCCGACCAGGCCCGCACCATCCGCATCCCGGTGCACATGGTCGAGCAGGTCAACCGGATGGTCCGGGCCCGCCGGGAACTGTCGGTCTCACTGGGCCGGGAGCCCACCGTCGCCGAGGTGGCCGTCGCGCTGGGCGTCCCGGAGTTCCAGGTGATCGAGCTGATCTCGTACGACCGGGAGCCGGTCAGCCTGGACCAGGCGGTCGGCGCCGACGGGGAGAGCGCGCTCGGTGACTTCGTAGCTGCGGTGGACCCGCGCGCGGAGCCGGGTGACGCCGCGGCCAACGGCGAACTGCGCAACGAGGTCCGGATTGTGCTGGCCACCCTCTCCCAGCGGGAGCAGGCGGTGATCCGGCTCCGGTTCGGCCTGGACGACGGCCGGCAGCGCACCCTCGACGAGGTGGGCCGGGAGTTCGGCCTGTCCCGGGAGCGGATCCGGCAGATCGAGAAGGTGACGCTGCTCAAGCTGCGCGCCCCGGAGCGGGCGAATCGCCTGGAGGCGTACGCCTGCTGACGCACCCGGACGCGGAGGCCCCGGCGGTTCGCCGGGGCCTCCGCCGCGTGGCGCCCTTGACACCCTGCTCAGGTCGGGCAGGGTGCGAAGGCATGAACTGGACCCTGGAAGTGGTGGTGGTGCCGGTCTCCGACGTGGATCGGGCCAAGGAGTTCTACGCCGACCGCCTCGGCTTCGCCGTCGACCACGACACCCGGATCGGCGATGACATACGGATCGTGCAGCTCACTCCCCCGGGCTCGGGCTGCTCGATCGTGATCGGCAGAGGCGCGGTCCCGGACATGCCGCCGGGCTCGCTCAAGGGCCTCCAACTGGTGGTGCCGGACCTGGAGAAGGCCCGCGCGGAGCTGGTCGAGCGGGGCGTGGCGGTCAGCGAGATCCAGGTGATGGGGCGCAACCCCCGCCCGGTGCCGCACCCGCTGGACAACGTCGGCTTTGTCTTCTTCACCGACCCGGACGGCAACGCCTGGGCCGTCCAGCAGATCTCCGGTCGCGGCTGACGCCGACCGTCAGAGCCGGCGGGGTCCGGTGTCGGGGCGGGGCGCCTCGATGCCGGTGCGGACGGCGGCGTGCAGCACCGAGATGCCGTCCGGACGGGCCAGCACCGGGTTGAGGGTCAGCGACCGGACCCGGGGCTGCTCGTCGGCGAGCCGGCCGACCCGCAGCAGCAGCTCGACCAGGGCGGCCCGGTCCACCGGGGCGGCGCCCCGGTGCCCGCGCAGCAGTGGCGCGGCGCGCGGCTCGTCGACCAGCTCGGCGGCGTCCCGGTCGGTCAGCGGCACGGCCCGCCAGGCCCGGTCGCCGAGCAGCTCGGTGGCGACACCGCCGAGCCCGAAGCCGACCACCGGCCCGAACGCCGGGTCCTCCATCAGCTCCACCACGCAGGCCACGCCGGGCGGGACCATCGGCTGGACCAGGACGTCCGCGCCGAAGACCGGGGCCATGTCCGCGTACGCCCGGCGCAGCGCCGCCGGGTCGGCCAGGTCGAGGCGGACTGCGCCGAGGTCGAGGCGGTGCCGCAGGCCGGGCGCGGCGGCCTTCAACGCCACCGGCCAGCCGAGTCGCCCGGCGGCCTCGACCGCCTCGTCGGCCGTCCGCGCCGGCGCGGACTCCACCACGTCGATGCCGTACGCCCCGAGCAGCGCCGCCGGATCGGCGCCGTCCACCCGGAACGCGGCCTGCCCGGCAGCCCGGTCGACCCGGTCCAGCTCCGGCAGCACCCCGGCCGGCCGGCGCAGCCAGTCGGCGTACGTGGAGGCCCGGGCCAGGGCCCGGACCGCCTCCTCCACGCTCGGGTACGCGGGCACCCCGGCGGGCACCCGGCCGGCGAGGAACGTCGCCACCACCGGCTTGCCGGCGGCGAGGGCGTCGGGCAGGGCGGCGGTGAAGTCGGCGTCCGGGTCGGCGAGCTGGCCGGGCAGCGGGGGGGCGAAGACCGCCACCACCGCGTCGACGCCCTCGTCGGCGGCCGACGCGGCGAGCGCGGCCGCGTACTCGGCGGCGCCGGCCCGGGGGCCGACGTCGCGGGGGTAACCCTCGGCCACGGTGAGCCCCTGGGCGGCGCAGGCGGTGGCGGCCAGCCCGGTCAGCGCGGAGGAGTTGCCCACCACGGCCACCCGGCGGCCGGCCGGCAGCGGCTGGTGGGCCAGGAGCACGCCGACGTCGAGCAGTTCGGCGACGGTGTCCACCCGGATCACCCCGGACTGGGCGAAGAGCGCGCTCACCGCGACGGCGTCCAGGGCCGGCGCGTCGCCGACGCCGGGCGGGCGGGCCAGCGAGGCGAGCGCCACCACCGGCTTGCTCCGGCCGATCCGGCGGGCCAGCCGGGCGAACTTGCGCGGGTTGCCGAAGGTCTCCAGGTAGAGCGTGATGACGTCGGTGCCCGGGTCGTCCTGCCAATACTGGAGCAGGTCGTTGCCGGAGACGTCGGCCCGGTTGCCGGCCGAGACGAAACTGGACACGCCGAGTCTGCGTCGGGACGCCTCGGCGAGCAGCGCCACCCCGAACGCGCCGGACTGGCTGAACACGCCGACCCGACCGGGGGCGGGCAGCACCGGGGCGAGGGTGGCGTTGAGGCGTACCGTCGCGTCGGTGTTGGCGACACCGAGACAGTTCGGGCCGACCACCCGCATGCCGGCCAGGTGCGCGGCGCGGACCAGGGCCCGCTGGGCGGTCGCCCCCTCCGGCCCGGCCTCGGCGAACCCGGCCGAGATGACCACCAGGCCGTGCGCGCCGGCCTTCGCGGCGTCAGCGACCACCGCGGTCACCGCCTCCGGGGCCACCGCGACCACCGCCAGGTCGATGTCGAGCCCCGCGTCGGCCGCCGACGGGTACGCGGGCAGCCCGGCCACCGTGGCCGCGGTGGGGTGCACCGGCACGACCGCCCCGGTGAAGCCGCCGTCGCGCAGGTGCCCGAGCACCGCCGCGCCGACGCCCTGGCCGGTGGCGCTCGCCCCGTAGACGGCGATGCCGCGCGGGGCGAGCAGCCGGGCGATCGAGCGGGATTCGGTGCGATGCTCCCGGCCGCGCTGCACCTCCAGGGTCGCCTCGGTTGGCGCGATCGGGAAGCTCAGGTGCACCACGCCGTCGGCGAACTGGCGCTGGACCTGGTAGCCGAAGTCGGAGAAGACCCGCAGCATCGCCCCGTTGGCCGGCAACACCTCGGCGACGAAGTGCACGATGCCGAACCGGCGGGCCGCGTCGGCCAGGTGCTCCAGCAGCACCGAGCCGATGCCCCGGCTCTGGTACGCGTCCTCGACCACGAAGGCCACCTCGGCCTCCGGCGACCCGGGGCCGAGCCGCTCGTACCGGCCGACGGCCACGATCCGGCCGCCGGCCAGCACCACGAACGCCTCCCGGTCGCGGTGGTCGACGTTGACGAACCGCTGCAGGTCCCGCTCCGGGATGCGCGGGTACGGCGAGAAGTAGCGCAGGTAGCGGGTGCGCTCGGAGAAGCGCGCGTGCATCGCCACGATCGCCGGGGCGTCGTCCGGACGGATCTGTCGCAGCTGCACGGTCGTACCGTCGCTGAGCAGCACGTCCACCGGTTGTTCGACGGTGGTCACCGTCGTCCTCCCCCCACCGCCGGCTCAGTCCCGGGGATCGTGCGGGTCCAGCCCGAGCAGCGGGAAGACCGCCCTGCGGGTGGCCGCGACGGCCCGGCCCACGGCGTCCGGCTCACCGTTCGGCTGCCACGGCTCGTAGGACGGGTCGGCGTCGTCGGTCATCCGCAACGGCACCTCCCGGCCCGGCCGCCGCGCGGCGGCCAGCTCGCGCCAGGCCGGCGGGGTGAGCCTGGCCGGGTCGATCGGCTCGCCGCTGGCGATCGCGAGCAGGTGGGTCCACGCCCGGGGCACCACCTCGACCAGCGCGTACCCGCCGCCGCCGAAGGCCACCCAGCGGCCGTCGCAGAGCTCGTCGGCGAGCGCCCGCAGCGCCAGGTAGGTGGCCCGCTGCCCGTCCACCGAGAGGTGCAGGTCGGCGAGAGGGTCGAGCCGGTGGCCGTCCGCCCCGCACTGGGTGACCAGCAGCTGGGGCCGGAACGCCCGCAGCACCGACGGCACGATCGCGTGGAAGGCGCGCTGCCAGCCGGCGTCGTCGACCCCGGGCGGCAACGGCACGTTGACGGCGCTGCCCTGCGCGCCCGGCCCGCCGGTCTCGTCGGGGAACCCGGTGCCGGGGAAGAGAGCGAGCGGGGTCTCGTGCAGGCTGATCGTGAGCACCCGCGGGTCGTGGTAGAAGATCTCCTGCACGCCGTCGCCGTGGTGCACGTCCACGTCCACGTACGCGATCCGCTCCGCGCCGAGGTCGAGCAGGCGGGCGATGGCCACCGCCGGATCGTTGTAGACGCAGAAACCGGCGGCCCGGGCGGGCATCGCGTGGTGCAGGCCGCCGGCGACGTTGACCGCCCGACGGGCGTCGCCGCGCCACACCGCCTCGGCGGCGGCCACGCTGGCCCCGGCGATCAGCGCGCTGGACTCGTGCATGCCGTCGAAGACGGGATTGTCCGACGTGCCCAGTCCGAAGCCGGCGAAGAGCGGATCGCACGGCGCGGCGCGGACCGCGTCCAGGTAGCGGGGGTCGTGCACCAGGGTCAGCAGCGCGTCGTCGGCCGGCTCCGGTTTGACCAGGCGGACTCCGGGTCGGTCCAGCACGCCGAGCTCGCGGGCGAGCGCGATGGTCAGCTCGACCCGGACCGGGTCGAGGGGATGGTCACCCATGTCGTAGGCGAGGAGGGCCTCGTCCCACACCACCACCGTGTCGTCGGCCATGGCGTCATCGTCGCACGCGGCCCGGCGGGTGCCCACCGCACGCGCTGCTCAGCCGACGGGTGTCTCCCCGGTGGCGACCGACCGGGCCGGGTCGGCGACCCAGTTGCTCCACGAGCCGACGTAGAGCGCGGCGTCCGGCCGGCCGGCGAGGTGCAGCGCGAGGACCGCCTGGGCGGCGGTCACCCCGGATCCGCAGTACGCCCCGACCGGCGTGGTGTCGACCACCCCCGCCGCGGCGAACCGCTCCCGCAGCGCCTCGGCGGCCGGGAAGCGGCCGCCGGTGACGTACTCCGGTGCGGGCAGGTTCACCGCACCCGGCACGTGCCCGGCGACCGGGTCGATCGGCTCGGTCTCGCCCCGGTAGCGCGGCGCGGCCCGCACGTCGAGCAGGACGCCGGAGTCGGCGGCGGCCAGCCGGGCGGCCTCCCCGGCGTCGAGGACCGGCAGCGCGCCGGGCGCGACGGTGACGTCACCGGGGGTGGGGGTGGGCGGCTCGGTGGAGGTGGGCAGGCCGGCGGCGACCCAGGCCGGGAAGCCGCCGTGCAGCACGCGTACCGGCCGGTGCCCGACCCAGCGCAGCGTCCACCAGGCCCGGGCGGCGGCCATGCCGTCACCGCCGTCGTACACGACGACGGGGTGACCGGCCCGGACGCCGGCGGCCCGCAGCGCGGCCTGGAGCGCGGCGGGGTCGGGCAGCGGGTGCCGGCCGGCGGCGCCGGGCCGGCCGCAGAGCTCGGTGTCCAGGTCGACGAAGACCGCGCCGGGCAGGTGGCCGGCCGCGTAGTCGTCCCGACCGGGTGGGCCGACGAGCCGCCAGCGGACGTCGAGCAGGACGGGCGGGTCGGCGCGGTCGAGCTCGGTGCCGAGCGCGTCGGCCTCGACCAGCAACTCCTCGGTTCCGGACATGAGGTCCAGTCAACACCATCCGGGCAGCGACCTTGGGCGTTGGCCTGTGAGCAAGCGCCCGACCCCGGAGAGCGTCCGGACCCATTTCCGCCAGCTTGGCCGGGAGTGGGTCCGGCAACGCCCGGACCCTCAGCGAGACGCCGAGGTGACAGCCATCCTCCGATCCATCCGGAAGGACAGGGTCAGCCGCGAGGGACGATAACCACCGAGTCAGGCGGCGGCCCGTCCCATCCGTTGCTGGCTCTCTTACCTACTGGCTTGACGATGATCCGCTTGACGTAGCGGCCCAGGATCTCCCTGCGCCTGTGCAAGCTCTCCGGAGCATCGTCAAGCCAGTCTTCTAGCTCCTCGTCCTTGTCGACCGAGATCATCGCGGCTTCCTTGGCCAGCTCGCCCTGCTGGGCTCGTAGCTGCTGGATTTGCTCGCGTAGCGGGATGAGCCGGTCCATGGCCTGATCGTCGTTGTAGATGCCCTTCTGGTGGCCGTTCTGGACTCGCGTGTACTCCGTCTCCAGCTCCCGGATTCGAGCCTCAATGGCAGGGTTGGGATCGTCGGCCTGCTCCGCGGGGCCGCTCAACTTGCCTTCGATGGCGCCGGTTACCCACTCCCTGACCGCATCCTCCAGCCAGGGGCGCTGGCGGGAGCACTGGCCGCACCCTCCCCGCTGGGAGATGCAGACGTAGCGGTTGTACCGGCTGTACTTGGTGTCCCCTGGCGGGTCGTACACCTGGGCGGACATCGGGGCACCGCACATGCAGTACACGAAACCCGGCAGCAGGTACTTTCGAGCCCTCGTGGGTCCACCCTTCCCCTTGGCCCCCCGGGTACCCAGAGCCTCAAGGATGGCCTCATGTTCGGCCCGGGTGATGATGGCGGGCCACTTGCCCTCCCCGACAACCTCTCCGTCGTGAGCCACCAGGCCGGCAATCCGCGGGTTGCGCAGGGTCCGGGCCACGTTGCCGTCGTTCTGCCATTCCTTCCCCAGCGGTGTACGCACCCCCATGCGCTGCCAGAGCTTCCGAACCTCGGACACCCTTCCGGTGACAAACAGCCTCTCCATGCCCTCCCGGATGGCCTTGGCGGCGACCGGGTCGATCTCTTGGCAGTACCCGAGCGGGGAGCCGTGGACGTACCCGAACGTCCGCGCCCCGCCGTGTAGACGGCCTTCCTCCCGGCGCTGCCTGGCGGCCCGCTCCACCCGCTCCCCGGTCCGCTCCGCTTCCGCAGCGTCAATCGACGCCTTGATGCGGGCGGTCATGCGGCCTTCCGCGGTGCTCAGGTTGTCGTCGCCGCTGACGAGGGTGCGGAGGAAGACGCCCGTGTTCTGGTGCAGGGTGATGAGGCGTTCAAGCTCAAGGGGCCGGCGGGTAAGCCGGCTGTTGGAGTAGGACACGATCACGTCAGCGTGGCCGCCCTCGGCGGCGGCCATCATGTCCTCGAAGCCGGGCCGGCGCTTCTTGGCGCGGGTCGACGCGGATAGGTCGTTGTCGACGTACACTCGGACAACCTCGAACCCGAGCTTGGCGGCTAGCTCCCGGCAGTCTTCCTCCTGCCGGGTGACGCCCCGCTCCTCGCTCTCCCGGTCCTGGCTGATCCGGCAGTAGATGGCGCACCGCAGGGGTACGGGCTCACCCACGGTTCACCCCCTGATGGTGGTGGCAGGTGGGCGCTTGATCGTGAGACACTTGGGCCTCCGGTTCGTTCCTCGCTAGACGGGTGATAAAGATAAACGCTCACTCACTGGTAGATACAACCGAGATGTACCTGCGCACCATCCTCGAGCTGGAGGAGGAGGGGGTGCCGCCGCTGCGTGCCCGGATCGCGGAGCGGCTGCGGCAGAGCGGTCCCACCGTCAGCCAGACCGTCGCCCGGATGGAGCGGGACGGCCTACTCACCGTCGAGGGCGACCGGCACCTGTCGCTCACCGCGCTGGGTCGCGCCGCCGCAGTCTCGGTGATGCGCAAGCACCGGCTGGCCGAGCTGCTGCTGGTCAACGTGATCGGCATGCCCTACGAGGAGGCCCACGAGGAGGCCTGCCGCTGGGAGCACGTGATGAGCGACGCGGTCGAGAAGCGGGTCTACGACCTGCTCAACCGGCCGACCCGCTCGCCGTACGGCAACCCGATCCCCGGTCTGGAGGAGCTGGGCAGCGCCGAGCAGCCCGAGACCGTCGGGGTGGAGGCCGAGCGCAACCTGGCGTTCCCGGGCCTCTCCGGGCCGGTCGTGGTCCGGCGGATCTGCGAGAGCGTGCAGACCGACGCCGACGTGCTCCGGCAGCTGCACGCGGCGGGCGTCGACCCGGGCGCCACGGTGACCGTCGCCCAGGAGCGGGACGGCGTGTCGATCGACCGCTCCGGCGACCGGGTCCGGCTGCCCCGCGAGGTGGCCTCCCGGGTGTTCGTCGCCACCCACTGACGGGTCAGAGCCGGCGGGTGTCCACCGTCTTCGCCAGGATGACCAACCGGCCGGCCACCTTCTCGGCGGCCGCCTTGTCGGCGCCGGGCGGGCAGGTCCAGCGGAGGGTGGCCAGCCGCCCCTCGGTGGCGAGCCAGCCCACCTCGCCCGCCGGCCCGAGCTTCGCGGTCTTCGGCAACGTCCGGCGGTAGGCGATCTGGCCCAGCTTGGGCACCTTCTTCGACCCGTCGGGCAGCACGTCGGCGGAGAAGGCCGACACGTCGATCGAGGTCTCGGTGACGGTCAGCGTCAGCTCCGGCAGGACGGCCTGCTCGGCCCGGACCACGCAGGTGTGCGTGTCCCCCCGCTCGCTCGCCGCCGCCACGTCGAACCGGCCGCCGGTGTGCTTCGCGATCACCGTGAAATCGAGCAGCCGGCAGGCGCCGCCGGAGGAGGCGGCCGCCACCTCGACGGTCACCGGTTCGGCTGCGGGAACCGCCACCGGCTGGGCCTCCTTGGCGCAACCGGCGGTCAACGCCACGGCCACGCCGACGAGCCAGATCCGCCCGTGCACGCCCACCCCTCCTCACCGGCGGGGCTCCCCTCGCCGGACGTCCGTCGGACACCGTACGGGGTGCCCCGGTCCGGCGGAAGCCCTCAATCGTCCACATACGGACAGTGCCGGCACCCTCGCCCACAGCAGGTGCCGCGCCGAGCCAGGAACCCGGCGCTGAGCACGAAGAGCCCGGTCGCCGGGTCGAGGTAGCCGGCCTCCCCGGCGGCCAGGACGGCGGCGTGCGCGGCCAGGATCACTTCCCGGTCCGGATGGTCGGACGGCAACCGGGACGGGTGCGGCTCGGTCAACGGCCGGTCCGCCAACGGTCGTTGCTCTCCAGGCACCGGGCGAGTCTACGGAGGTCGGATCGCTCGATCATCGACCACGACAAGGTCGGGGGAGGGTGGTGCGGATGCTACGAAGCTGATGTCGCAGATGAATCGGGACGTCAGCCGGGCCGGGCCGTCAGCCGTGGCGGGCGAAGGCGGCGGCGATCTCCGCCCGGTCCGCGCCGCCCGCCAGCAGCAGCCGGAGCAGCACCTTCGCCTTGTACGGGTCGAGCAGCCCGCCGTTGACCAGCCCGCGTCGCCGCAGGTCGGTCTCCGAGCCCGCCGCGCCGTACGTGTGCCGCAGCACCGACCCGGCGCCGGTGCGTGAGGTGAGCACCACCGGCATCCGCTCGGCGAGGGCGCCGAGCACCGGCGCGAATGCGGGCGGCACGTGACCGACGCCGAAGCCGGCCACCACCAGACCCTGCCGACCGTGGGCGAGCCCGTCGAGCAGCGCCACATCGTCGTCGAGGGTGACGGTGTGCAGGGCCACCCGGGTGGCGGCCAGCCGGTCGGGGTCCACCGACGGCAACGGGGCGTGCCGCGCCGGCCGGGTCAGCAGCCGTACCGCTGACTCGATCACGTGGCCGAGCGGGCCGGCGTTGGGCGAGGCGAAGGTGGCCGTGCTGGTGCTGTGGGTCTTGCGGACGTACCGGGCGGCGTGGATCTCGTCGTTGAACGCGACGAGGACGCCGAGGTCGCGGGCGACCGGCGCGGCGGCGACCCGGACGGCGGCGAGCAGGTTCGCCGGTCCGTCCGGGCCGGCCAGGGTGGGGTTGCGCATCGCGCCGGTGAAGACCAGCGGCGCCGGGTGCGGCCAGACCAGGTCGGCCAGGAAGGCGGTCTCCTCCAGGGTGTCGGTGCCCTGGGTCACCACCACGCCGGTCGCCCCGTCGGCCACCGCCGCGCCCGCCGCGGCGACCAGGTCGAGGATCCGGCGGTACGTCAGGTCGGCGCTCGGCACCGCCTGCACGTCCCGCACGTCGAGCGGGAGGTCGGCCAGCCCGGGCACGGCGGCGGCGAGTTCGGCGCCGGTCAGCCGGGTGACCACCCCCGTCGACCCGGCCCCGGCCATCGCGATGGTCCCGCCGAGGGTGAAGAGGACGACGCTCACCGGTCGACCCCGTCCGCCCGGACCGCCAGCATCAACGACTGCGGCCCCTTCTCCCGGCCCTGCCGCTCCCGGTCCAGCCGGGCGCACACCTCGAACCCGGCCGCGGCGAGCTGCTCGGCGACCCGGTCCGGCGACAGCCAGTGCACGTCGTACGAGACGGTGTGGCCGTACGCCTCCTCGAGGCGACGGCAGCGGTCGCCGGCCTTGAAGGCGAGCAGCAGCCGACCGCCCGGGGCGAGCACCCGGTGGAACCCGGCGAAGACGCCGGGCAGCAGCTCCGGCGGCACGTGGATGATCGAGTACCAGGCGACGAGACCGGCGAGGGCTCTGTCGGGCAGCGCCAGGTCGGTCATCGAGCCGACCTCGAAGCGCAGCCCCGGGTGGTTCCGCCGGGCCACCTCGACCATGCCGGGCGACAGGTCGATCCCGGCGACGTCCAGCCCGAGGTCGCGCAGGTGGGCGGTGATCCGCCCGGTGCCGCAGCCGACCTCGACCACCGGTCTCGCTCCACCGACCTGCTCGGCGAACGCGGCCAGCATCGCCCGGTCCAGCGTCCCCTCCCCCACGTCGGGCAAGAGTCGGGCGTAGTCGACGGCGACGGTGTCGTAGGCGGCGCGGGTCTCGGCCATCCAGTGCGGTTCCGGCATGACCGGAAACCCTAGTGGGCCGCGGCGCACGGGGCGGCGATCGGTCGGCGGACCGAAATCCCGTGCTGTGGTACGGGATGCGGCGATAGGGTGCTCCAGCTCCGGGGCAACCGGCCGCGGCGCTCGTCAACGGACAGGCTCAGCAGTGACGCAACAGCTGGCACCCCCCACCACCCCGGGTCATGCCTCGCTCTGGCGTAGCCGGAACTTTCTGCTGCTGTGGAGCGGCCAGACGGTCAGCGAACTTGGCACTCGGGTCTCCGGCGTGGCGGTGCCGCTGCTCGCCGCGGACGTCCTCGGCGCCAGCGTCTTCCAGATCTCCCTGCTGACCGTCCTGGCCTGGCTGCCGTACCTGATCTTCTCGCTGCCCGTCGGGATCCTGGCCGACCGGGTGGACCAGCGCCGGCTGATGATCGTCTGCGACCTGGGCCGGGCGGCGCTCATGCTCTCCCTCCCGGTGGTCGCGCTGGTTGGGCACCTCACCCTGGCGTTCCTGTACGTCGTGGTGAGCCTCTCCGGGGTGCTGACCGTCGCCTTCACCGTGGCGTACCGGAGCATGCTGCCGCGGCTCGTGGGCGCGGATCAGCTCGTCGACGGCAACGCCAAGCTGGTCGCCAGCCAGCAGTTCGCCGAGCTGGCCGGCCCCACCCTCAGTGGCGCGTTGATCGGACTGGTCGGCGCGGCCCGGACGTTCTTCACCACCGGCGTCGCCTTCACGGTCAGCGCGGTGACGCTCCTGCTCATCCGCCCCACTCCGGACGCCGCGCCGCCGACCGCCGGGCGGGTGCCGCTGCGGGCCGCCCTGGGCGAGGGGATCGGTTTCGTCCGCCGCCAGCCGATCCTGGTGAAGATCCTCGCCTGCACCACCACGTCGAACTTCTTCGTGATGGCCGCGAGCTCCATCGAGGTCCCGTTCCTGCGCCGGGAGCTGCACGCCTCACCCCTGGTGATCGGGCTGGTATTTTCTGCCGGCGCCGTCGGCGGCCTGGTCACCGGCGCCCTGGCCAACCGGCTCTCCCAACGGATCGGCACCGCCCGGATCATCTGGGTGGCGATGGCCGCGCCCGGACCGCTCTACCTGCTGATCCCGCTGGCCCGATCCGGCTGGGGCGTGCTGCTCTTCGCGGTCGGGTTCGCCGCGTTCTCCGCGAACGCGGTGCTGTTCAACGTGGCGGCGATGTCGTACCGGCAGCGGATCACCCCGGCGCCGCTGCTCGGCCGGGTCAACGCCGCGTTCCTCTGGATCTGCTACGGGGTGATCCCGCTGGGCGCCCTGTTCGGCGGGACGCTCGGCAGTCAGCTCGGGCTGCGGCCGGCGCTGTGGATCTGCGTGCTGGGCATGTGGAGCGCCGCGGTGTTCGTGGTCTGCTCCCCGCTGGGGAGGATGCGCGACTTCCCGCCGATCGGTGACCTCACCCGAACCAGCTGAGCGCCTGCCCGTGCCCGCGGGTCCAGGCGAGCGGCGTGCCGTCCAACGCGAGCACGTTGTGCAGCGCCCCGCCCGGCGGCTCCGGCAGCCCGTCGTGGCGCAGCACGTCCGGCGCCTCGTTCGCGATCCAGTGCCCCGGGAGGCCGCCTACCACCTCGACGAACGCCTCCCGACGCGGCGCCGGGACCTGGTAGAGCATGGAAGTGTGGAACACCACCAGGGTCGCGCCGGCCGGTGCCTGCGCGGCCAGCGCCGGCAGGTCGTCCGCCAAGTCGCCGCGCATCAGCACCGGCGGCTCGGCCGCGGCGACGGCCACCGCGGCCCGCAGTCGGGCACGGCGGTGCGTGTGCTCCGGCCAGATGAGGGCGTCGAGCCACGCGACGTCCGCGGGTTCGCTCACGTCGAGCGGGTTCAGGTCCAGGCCGGCCCGCCACACCACCTCGGGCAGGCCGACGGGCGGCGCCATGCCCGTCGCCGCGCACTCGAGCACCGGTTCACCGGAACCAACCTCGTGGTCTCCGTAGCGGTAGGCGTACCGGTCGGGATAGAGGCAGAGCCCGGCGGACGCGCCGACCTCCAACAGCGCGAGCGGCTGCGGCAGCGCGGCCAGCACCGGCAGCAGCACGGTACACCGCCCGGCCTCGTTCGTCTGTGTCGCCCGGACGCGCATCTCGGCCTCGACCGTCGGCCAGTTCGCCACCGTGTAGTCGTGGAACGCGGCGGGGTCTTCGACCGGGCCGCCGAGCAACCGGACGACGCCGAACAGCAGATTCGGCTGCCGCTTGGCGGGCGGGAGCGTGCCGAGCAGGGCGAGCAGTTCCTCGTCGCGGGAGACCGCCAGTGCCAGGCGCTCGTACGCGGATGACAGGCCGTGCGCCTCGCGGGCGGCGAACGTGGTGTAGCTCGCGGCGATCGACATGTCCCAATGATCGCACCGCCCCGGACAACGCGAGGGGAGCCGGGCAACGCCCGACTCCCCTCGCGCCTACTGCACTTTCAGCGTCAGCTGCAGCCGCTGGTGGAGCCGCAGCCCTCGCAGACGTAGCAGCTACCGGCCGGCCGCATCTTCGTACCGCAGGTGAAGCAGAGCGGCGCGTCGGCTGCCTTGCCGATGACGGCCTCCAGCAGCTCGGTGCTGGAACCGACGGCCGGCGCCGGCTTGGCGGCGGCGACGTCCGCCATCTCCAGCGCCGGCTGGGCCACCGCCTTCTTCTCGACCGGGGTCTCGACCGGGGCGGAGGACGCCATGGCGGTGAGCTCCGCGCCGCTCACCGAAGCGCTCTCCGCCTCGGCCTCGGCCCGCAGCTGCGCGGCACGCTCGCTGGCGGTGAAGATGCCCAGCTCCGCGCGACGCTCGTACGGCAGGAAGTCCAGTGCCAGGCGACGGAAGATGTAGTCCATCACCGAGGCCGCCATCCGCACGTCCGGGTCGTCGGTCATGCCGGCCGGCTCGAAGCGCATGTTGGTGAACTTGCTGACGAACGTCTCCAGCGGCACGCCGTACTGCAGACCGATGGAGATGGCCACCGAGAAGGCGTCCATCACGCCGGCCAGGGTCGAGCCCTGCTTGGACATCTTGAGGAAGACCTCACCCAGGCCGTCGTCCGGGTACGACGACGCGGTGAGGTAGCCCTCGGCGCCGCCCACCGAGAAGGAGACCGTCTCCGACGGACGCTTCTTCGGCAGCCGCTTGCGCACCGGCCGGTACTCGACGACCTTCTCGACGACCTTCTCGACGGCGGCCGGGGCGGCCCCGGCGGTGGTGGTTGCCGCGGCCTTGTTCGGCTTGGCCACCGAGAGCGGCTGGCCCACCTTGCAGTTGTCCCGGTAGATCGCCAGCGCCTTGAGGCCGAGCTTCCAGCCCTCGAAGTAGATCTTCTCGACGTCCTCGACGGTGGCCTGCTCCGGCATGTTGACCGTCTTGGAGATGGCGCCGGAGATGAACGGCTGGACGGCCGCCATCATCCGCACGTGCCCCATCGGGGCGATCGTGCGCTCACCCATCGCGCAGTCGAAGACCGGGTAGTGCTCCGGCTTCAGCCCGGGGGCGTCGACCACGTGGCCGTGGTCGGCGATGTGCTCGACGATCGCCTCGACCTGCTCCTCGGGGTAGCCGAGGCTGCGCAGGGCGCGCGGGACGGTCTGGTTGACGATCTGCATCGAGCCGCCGCCGACCAGCTTCTTGAACTTGACCAGCGCCAGGTCCGGCTCGACGCCGGTGGTGTCGCAGTCCATCATCAGGCCGATGGTGCCGGTCGGCGCGAGCACGGCGGCCTGCGAGTTGCGCCAGCCGAACTTGTCGCCGATCTTGTTGCCCTGGGTCCACTGCTTGGTGGCCTCGCGGCCGATCGCGGTGGCCACGGTGCTGGTGGGCTTGATCTCGTCGTTGGCCGCGGCGTGCTTGCGCATGACCCGCTTGTGCGGCTCGGCGTTGCGGGCGTAGCCCTCGTACGCGCCGACGATGCCGGCCAGCTCGGCCGAGCGGCGGTACGCGGTGCCGGTCATCAGCGAGGTGATCGCCGCGGCGACCGAGCGGCCCTGCTCCGAGTCGTAGGGCAGGCCGGTGGCCATCAGCAGCGCGCCGAGGTTGGCGTAGCCGATGCCGAGCTGCCGGTAGGCGCGGGTGGTCTCGCCGATCTTCTCGGTCGGGAAGTCGGCGAAGCAGATCGAGATGTCCATCGCGGTGATGACCAGCTCGACGGACCGGACGAACTTCTCCACCTCGAAGCCGCCGTCGGCGCGGAGGAACTTCATCAGGTTGAGCGAGGCCAGGTTGCACGAGGAGTTGTCCAGGTGTAGGTACTCCGAGCACGGGTTCGACGCGGTGATCCGCCCGGTCTCCGGGCAGGTGTGCCAGTCGTTGATGGTGTCGTCGTACTGCAGGCCGGGGTCGGCGCACTCCCAGGCGGCCTGGGAGATGGTGCGGAAGAGCTTCTTCGCGTCGATCGTCTCGATGGTCTGCCCGTCGAGCCGGCCGCGCAGGTGGAAGCCGCCGCCGTTCTCCACCGCGGTCATGAACTCGTCGGAGACCCGCACCGAGTTGTTGGCGTTCTGGTACTGCACGCTGACGATGTCGGCGCCGCCCAGGTCCATGTCGAAGCCGGCGTCCCGCAGCGCGCGGATCTTGTCCTCCTCGCGCGCCTTGGTGACCACGAACTCCTCGATGTCCGGGTGGTCCACGTCGAGGATGACCATCTTGGCCGCGCGCCGGGTGGCGCCGCCGGACTTTATGGTCCCCGCGCTCGCGTCCGCGCCGCGCATGAAGCTGACCGGGCCGGAGGCGGTGCCGCCGGAGGAGAGCAGCTCGCGGGAGGAGCGGATCCGGGACAGGTTGACGCCGGAACCGGAGCCGCCCTTGAAGATCAGCCCCTCCTCCTTGTACCAGTCCAGGATGGAGTCCATCGAGTCGTCGACGGCCAGGATGAAGCACGCGCTGACCTGCTGCGGCGACGGCGTGCCCACGTTGAACCAGACCGGCGAGTTGAAGCTGAATACCTGGTGCAGCAGCATCCAGGTCAGCTCGTGCGCGAAGATCTCGGCGTCCGCCGGGGTGGCGAAGTAGCCGTTGTCCTCACCGGCCTTGCGGTAGGTGGTGACCACCCGGTCGATCAGCTGCTTGAGCGACCACTCCCGCTCCGGGGTGCCCACCGCGCCCCGGAAGTACTTGGTGGTCACGATGTTGGCCGCGTTGACGCTCCACGACTCGGGGAACTCCACGCCGCGCTGCTCGAAGTTGATCGAGCCGTCCCGCCAGTTGGTCATCACGACGTCGCGGCGCTCCCACGCCACCTCGTCGAACGGATGGACCCCCTCGGTCGTCCACACCCGCTCGACCTTCAGGCCTGCGTTGGCCGTCGCACCGGCCCGGGTCCGCGACTTGCTTGCTGTCACGCCGTCCCCCGCCATCTCATCCGCCCCCTCGTCTGCGCGGTCACCCGCCGCGCGTTCGTCGCTGTCAGAAATCCGAAAAACTCAACTGGTACGGCCGGCGGTCTCGACCGCGTCGGCCCCGGTGCCCTCCCGGGCGCGCGCGGCGGCCCGCAGCGTCTCGATCTCGTGCTCGAAGTCGGCGAGCGAGTCGAAGGACCGGTAGACGCTGGCGAAGCGCAGGTAGGCCACCTCGTCCAGGTCGCGCAGCGGCCCCAGGATCGCCAGCCCGACCTCGTGGCTCGGGAGCTCGGCGGCCCCCTTGGCCCGGACGGTCTCCTCGACCTTCTGCGCCAGCAGCGCGATCGAGTCGTCGTCGACCGGCCGGCCCTGGCACGCCTTGCGCACCCCGCCGATGATCTTCGTACGGCTGAACGGCTCGGTCACCCCGCTGCGCTTGACCACCGCGAGCACCGCCTCCTCGACGGTGGTGAACCGCTTGCCGCACTCCGGGCAGGACCGCCGCCGGCGGATGAGCTGGCCGTCGTCGGCCTCCCGCGAGTCGACGACCCGGGAGTCGGCGTGCCGGCAGTACGGACACCGCATCGCCTGACCTCCTTCATCGAACCGCGGGCGCACCGACGCGCTCCGGGCACGCGTCACCGCGCCGAAGGCCATCGTCGGATGGCCGTCGCCGGGTCGACGGTACGGGAGTGCGGTCGGTAGTCGAACCCAACCTGTAGGCAACTTACGCCCATGTGACTACTACATCTAGGGGTCGACGGTATGTCGTCGCCCAGGCGAGGTCAAGCTCGCCGGCGTGTCCGGCGCGTCATCAGAATCACTCACCCGTCCCACCTCCCCGGGGGGTCGCGGAAAGCCCAACGCCCCACTCCCGCCACGGTCACGGTCAGCCGTCACCTCGAACACCCGTTCGAAGTCGACGTATCATTTATCAGAACAGGCGTTCGGAATTCTCGGATTTCGCCCCGACACGCCGACAAGAGGTCGTACAGATGTTTGAAAATGGCCGATCTCACCTATACGGTCAACAACGACCGGGCGCGGCGTGTCGCCTCCGGCCGGTCGGCAGCATCATCCGCGCGCACCACGAGCCGCCAAGGCACCCAGCGCCGACCAGGGAGGGACGGACGTGACCGAGGACCGGGCCAGCCGGCAAAAGAACCCGCAGCCGATCGACGGGGCGGGTCCGCCGGCGATCCGACGGCCCCGCGCCGCGCGCAGCCGGACGGGCCAGCCCGCCGTGCGACCGGTCACGCCGGTGGTCAGCAGCTTCCCCGACCCCGCCACCGTCGACCTCACCGCCCGGCAGCGCCGGATCCTGGAGTTCATCCGCAGCTGGGTGGAGCGCCACGGGTACCCGCCGAGCGTGCGCGAGATCGGCGAGGCGGTCGGTCTGGTCTCCCCGTCCAGCGTCGCCTACCAGCTCAAGGAGCTGGAGAAGAAGGGCTTCCTGCGCCGCGACCCGAACCGGCCCCGGGCGGTCGACGTCCGCGCCCCCAGCGACGCGATCGACGACGAGCTGACCCGCTCGCAGCGTCCCACCCCGGCGTACGTGCCGATGCTGGGCCGGATCGCCGCCGGCGGCCCGATCCTCGCCGAGCAGGCGGTGGAGGACATCTACCCGCTCCCCCGCGAGCTGGTGGGTGAGGGCGAGGTCTTCATGCTCCAGGTCAAGGGCGATTCGATGCTCGACGCGGCCATCTGCGACGGCGACTGGGTGGTGGTCCGCCAGCAGCCCAACGCCGAGGCCGGCGACATCGTGGCCGCCATGCTGGACGGCGAGGCGACCGTGAAGACCTACCGGCGCCGCGACGGGCACGTCTGGCTGATGCCGCAGAACCCGGCCTTCGACCCGATCCCCGGCGACGACGCCACCATCATGGGCCGCGTCGTCGCGGTGCTGCGTCGGATCTGACACCCGGCCCGGGTGACCGCCGCGCGGCGGTCACCCGCTGGTGCGGTCAGTAGCGGTCGCCCCGGTACTCGCGGCCGTCGGGCACCTGCCCGTACTGGCCCCGCAAGTCGTCGTGGCCGTTGCGCCGGCCCCCGCGCGGGTCCCGAGGGTCCGGGTCACGCCGGGGCGGCTCCGCGCGGCCACCGCCGTACGCGCCGCCGCCCTGCGGGGCGCCCCCGTAGACCCCGCCGCCCTGGGGGCGGCCGCCACCGCCGCCGTAGACGCCGCCCTGCGGACGGCCGCCCTCGGCGGGACGCCCGCCGCCGTACACCCCGCCCGAGGCAGGTCGGCCGGCCGGTGCGCCGTAGCCGCCCCCGGCCGGGCCGCCGCCGTACCCGCCACCGTGGGGTCCGCCGGGTGGCGGACCGCCCTCGGCGCGGCGGTCGTCGAAGCCGTCGTTCAGCGAGGGTCCGTTCGGGCCCGGTCCGTCCGCCCGGTCGGTGGCCGGTGCGGGCCGGCGCCGGGCCCGGAGGATGCCGAAAATGCCCGCGCCGACCAGCAGGGCGCCGAGCACGCCGACCGCCGCGATCAGGTATGTGATCTCGTCCAGGGTCAGCCCCTCGACCCAGGACTTCTGCGCGCCCGGCTTGGCCACCTCACCGGCCGCCGGAAGCGCCTCGATCCCCTTGGTCGACGGGACGTAGCCGAGGATGTCGATCGGGTCGTCGGGGGCGAGCTGCTGACCGCCGTCCGAGACGGTGACGAAGGACTTGCCGTCCGGGGTGTAGGAGATCGCCTCGCCGAACGGGTCGGTCAGCGGGGTGACCCGCGGCTTGCCCGTGGACAGGGCGCCGACGATGTCACCGCCGGTTACGTCGAACTCGAAGGCGTCCGCGTACGTCCGCAGCACCACCTTCGTGCCGTCCGGGGAGCGGGCCGCGCCGGTGACCAGGAGCCGGCCGGCCGCGCCCAACTTGTTGTCGGTGGTGGTCTTGGGGAGCGTGACCTCGCCGAGCTTCCGCAGTGGCACCGGATCGGTGTCGCCGTTCTTCAGCGCGGCCGCCGGGGTGAAGATCTCCGACTTGCCGGAGAGCTCCTTGGTGATGATCAGCGGCTTGCCGTCGTCGCCGATGAGCAGCGCCTCGGCGTCGTGCGGCTGCTTGTCCGGGTACGACAGCCGGTGCAGCACCGGCTGCTTGGATCCGCTGACCGGCATGGTCCAGACGGCCACGCGCTCCCGGCGCTGCTTGCTGGTGATGTTGTCCCCGGTGTCCGCGATCCACAGGGTTCTGTGGTCCGGCGAGAGCGCCAGGTCCTCGGTGTCGAACGGCCCGTCCCCGGAGTAGCGGACCGGCTCCTTCGCGATCTTGCACTTGGTGTCCAGGTAGAAGACCCGCTTAAGGCTGTCCTTTTCGCTGCTGTCGTTGATGACGATGTAGCCGCTGCTCGTGGCCACCAGGCCGGAGAGCTCGCGCAGCCGCACGTCCTCGACGGTGCATTTCTTCTTACCGGGGGCCGCGGCCTGCACGGGGGCCGCGACCGGGCCGGCCAGGGCGATCCCGGCAGGCGCCACGGTTGCGCCGAGCAGGCCGAGCGCAACCGTGACCGAGGAGACAACGTGCCGCATGAGGCCCAGTGTCGCATGCCCGGTAACCCGGGCGGGTGACGCCGGACGCCTCACCGGCCGGCGCCGACCCGCTCCTCCTCGACGAACCGCTCACCGGCGTGGAACGGCGCCAGCTCGGCGGCGAGCGCCTCGCCCACCCGGACGTGCAGCAGCGTCCCCTCCGGCAGGTGGGCGGTGCTGAGCACCTCGCCCTGCCGGTGCACCCGGGCCACCAGGTCGCCCCGGTCGTACGGGAGCACCGCGTGGATCTCCACCGCCGGACGGGGCAGCCGCTCCTCGATCGCCTCGCGCAGCCCGTCGATCCCCCGCCCCCGGTGCGCGGAGACGAAGACCGCGTCGGGCCAGAGCCGCTTGAGCCGCAGCAGCGTCTCCTCGTCGGCGGCGTCGGTCTTGTTGACCACCAGCAGCTCGGGCAGCCGGTCGGCGCCCACCTCGGCGAGCACCTCGCGGACCGCCCGGACCTGCTCCTCCGGGTCCGGATGGGCGCCGTCGACCACATGCACCACCAGGTCGGAGTCGGCGACCTCCTCCAGGGTCGAGCGGAACGCCTCGACGATCTGGTGCGGCAGGTGCCGGACGAAGCCGACCGTGTCGGACAGGGTGTAGAGCCGCCCGTCGGAGGTGGTGGCCTTGCGGGTGGTCGGGTCGAGGGTCGCGAAGAGCGCGTTCTCGACCAGCACACCCGCCCCGGTCAGCCGGTTCAGCAGGCTGGACTTGCCGGCGTTGGTGTAGCCGGCGATCGCCACCGCGGGCACCGCGTTGCGGGACCGGCGGGCGCGCTTGGTCTGGCGTACCGTCTTCATGCCCTTGATCTCACGGCGCAGCCGCGAGATCCGGTTCCGGATCCGGCGCCGGTCGGTCTCGAGCTTGGTCTCACCGGGACCGCGCAGGCCCACCCCGCCGCCGGCGCCGCCGCCGCGGCCGGAACCACCGGCCTGCCGGGAGAGCGTCTCACCCCAACCGCGCAGTCGCGGGAGCAGGTATTCGAGCTGGGCCAGCTCGACCTGCGCCTTGCCTTCCTTGCTCTTGGCGTGCTGGGCGAAGATGTCGAGGATCAGCGCGGTACGGTCGACCACCTTGACCTTGGTGCGCTGCTCCAGGTTGCGCAGCTGGGACGGGGAGAGCTCACCGTCGCAGATCACCGTGTCGGCGCCGGTGGAGAGCACCAACGCGCCGAGGTCCTCGACCTTGCCCCGACCCACATAGGTGGCCGGGTCCGGCCGGTGACGCCGCTGGATCAGCCCCTCGAGCACCTGCGAGCCGGCCGTCTCGGCCAGCGCCGCCAGCTCGGTGAGGCTGTTGTCCGCGTCGTCCTGCGTGCCCTCGGTCCAGACACCCACCAGGACGACCCGCTCCAGCCGCAGCTGGCGGTACTCGACCTCGGTGATGTCCGTGAGTTCGGTGGAGAGGCCGGGGACCCGCCGCAGCGCTTGCCGCTCCGACAGCTCGAACTCGCCGGTGGTGGTGGCGTTGAGCTCGTCGTCCTCGAAGGGAACGTAGGTCTCCTGGTCTCGCAAATCGCGTCTCCTGTCCGTTCTGTCAGCTACCGAGGGATTTCGGGCTGGTACCGAGCATCCTGACATGTGGCAACGCCCGACGCACCCGCTATATGCCCGTGACACACACCCTCAACAGCGGGGGCGGATGCCGGGCGACCTCGGCGGGCGAGTAGAAATGCGGGGCGAGCCGCTCAGCGTTGACGGAGGGATTTCCCGTGGGCATCACCCGACTTCCGAGTGCGGGATTTTCGATCACGATCCGGATCGCGGTGACGGCGGACGCCTCCTCGATCGGCCGGCTGACCACCGCGGTGGGTGAGGCCGACGCGATCGTCACCGCGCTGGACGTGGTCGACTCCGACCCGACCAGCGTGATCGTCGACCTCACCTGTGACACCGCCGACGCCGGCCACGCCGAGCAGGTGGTCGACGCGCTGACCGCTCTCGACGGCGTGGACGTCCGCAAGGTCTCCGACCGGACGTTCCTGCTGCACCTGGGCGGCAAGATCGAGGTCAGCTCCAAGGTCGCGCTCCGCACCCGCGACGAGCTGTCCCGGGCGTACACCCCGGGGGTGGCCCGGGTCTGCATGGCGATCGCGGAGAACCCGGCCGACGCTCGCCGGCTGACCATCAAGCGCAACACGGTGGCCGTGGTCAGCGACGGCTCGGCCGTGCTCGGCCTGGGCAACCTCGGGCCGGCGGCGGCACTGCCGGTGATGGAGGGCAAGGCGGCGCTGTTCAAGCGCTTCGGCGGGGTGGACGCGTGGCCGGTGGTGCTGGACACCCAGGACACCGACGAGATCGTGGCGATCGTCAAGGCGATCGCACCCGCGTACGGCGGGATCAACCTGGAGGACATCGCCGCGCCGCGCTGCTTCGAGATCGAGGCCCGGCTGCGCGAACTGCTGGACATCCCCGTCTTCCACGACGACCAGCACGGCACCGCGATCTGCGTGCTGGCCGCGCTGACCAACGCGCTGCGCGTCGTGGGCAAGCAGCTCGCGGACGTCCGGGTCGTCGTCTCCGGGGCCGGCGCGGCCGGCACCGCGATCATGAAGCTGCTGCTGCGCCAGGGCGTGGGCGACATCGTCGCCTACGACCGGCAGGGCGCCCTGCACCGCGGGCTGCCCGACCTGAACCCGGCCTGGCAGTGGCTGGCGGAGAACACCAACAAGGAGAACTACTCCGGCGACCTGCCGGGCGCGCTGCGCGGCGCGGACGTCTTCATCGGGGTGAGCGCGCCGAACCTGCTCACCGGGGACGACATCGCGACCATGGCCAAGGACTCGATCGTCTTCGCGCTGGCCAACCCGGACCCGGAGGTCGACCCGCGGGAGGCGCGCAAGCACGCCGCGGTGGTCGCCACCGGCCGTTCCGACCAGCCGAACCAGATCAACAACGTGCTCGCCTTCCCGGGCGTGTTCCGCGGCATGCTCGACGCGCACGCCGAGGAGTTCACCGAGGAGATGGCGATCGCCGCGGCGCGGGCCATCGCCGACGTGGTCGGCGAGGAAAAGATCAACCCCACGGTGATCGTGCCGAGCGTCTTCGACTCGCGGGTGGCCCCCGCCGTCGCCGCCGCCGTCCGCGCCGCCGCCCAGCACCCGGCGACCACCCCGCCGCCGGCCGCCGACCCGGGCCCGGCCGACCTCCCCGAGATCGCCGCCAACGCCAGCGCCACCCCCTGACCCACCTCCGGGTGTGTTTCTCGTCGCGGTGGCGACCAGAAGCGCACCCGCGGGCGGCGGGCTCAGGCGAGCAGGGCGCTCCGGGTGACCTCGCCGGCGGCGACCAGCACCGCCGGCCCCGACAGCCAGCAGGAGTCCCCGGTCACCGTGACCGTGAGGCGCCCGCCGGGGACGTCCACCGTGACCGTGCCGGTGTCCCGGGCGGCGTCGCGCAGGGCCACCGCGGCCACCGCGCAGGCACCGGTGCCGCAGGAGAGCGTCTCGGCGGAGCCGCGCTCGTGGACCCGCATCAGCACGTGCCCGTCGGTGCCGTCCACCGGCTCCCCCGGGACGGTGAACTCGACGTTCACCCCGGCCGGGAAGACCGCCGGGTCGACGTCCGGCGCCCGGGTCAGGTCGAGACCCGCCAGTTCCAGCCCCGCCGGCAGGGCGCAGACCAGGTGCGGGTTACCGACGTCCACCACGGCGCCGGGCAGGGTCAACCCGCCCAGGGTGGCGGCGGCCGTGGCGTACAGCTGGGGGCGGCGCATCTCCACGGCGATGGCCTCGCCCTCGACCCGCGCGCGCACGACGCCGGCCCGGGTGGCCACCGGCACCGCCGCACCGGACGGCGTGGCCAGGCCGGTCTCCAGCAGGTACCGGACGAAGACCCGGGCCCCGTTGCCGCACATCTCGGCGAACGAGCCGTCGGCGTTCCAGTAGTCCATGAACCACTCGGCCTCGCCCGCGAGGGCCACCCCCTCGGGGTGCTTGGCCGCCCGCACCACCCGCAGCACGCCGTCCCCGCCGACCCCCCGCCGCCGGTCGCAGAGCGCCGCGACCAGCCGGGGCGTCAGCTCCAGCGCGCCGTCCGGGTCGGGCAGGATCACGAAGTCGTTGCCGGTGCCGTGGCCCTTGGTGAACTCCACGCCCCCATCATCCCCGATGGTCGGCGACCACTCGCAGCGCAGTCTCGACAAACGCCGGTGACGCCGAGTCCAGCCAGTGGATGCGCGGGTCCCGACGGAACCAGGACCGCTGCCGCCGGACGAACCGACGGGTGGCCCGGACGGTCTCGTCGCGCGCCTCGACCTCGGTCAGCTCCCCGGCGAGGAAACGCAGCACCTGCTGGTAGCCGAGCGCCCGGCTGGCCGTCCGCCCTGCGGGCAGGCCGCGCCCGACCAACTCCCGGGTCTCGGCGACCAGGCCGTCGGCCCACATCCGGTCCACCCGCAGCGCGATCCGCTCGTCCAGCAGCGCGGTGTCCAGGTCGACGCCGAGCTGCACCGCCGGGTAGTACGGCGTCGGCTCGGGCAGCGAGGCGGTGAACGGCGCCCCGGTCAGCTCGATCACCTCCAGGGCCCGGACGATCCGCCGGCCGTTGCCCGGCAGGATGCCGGCCGCCGCCACCGGGTCGGCCTCGGCCAGCCGGGCGTGCAGCGAGGCCGGGCCGACCACCGCCAGCTCGGCCTCCAGCCGCTCCCGCACCGCCGGGTCGGTGCCGGGGAACTCGAACTGCTCCAGCACCGCCCGCACGTACAGCCCCGAGCCGCCCACCAGCAGCGGCACCCGACCCCGGGCCAGGATGTCGTCGACCGCCGCCCGGGCCAGCCGCTGGTACTCCGCGACGCTGGCCGGCTCGGTCACCGGCCAGATGTCCAGCAGGTGGTGCGGCACGCCGTCCCGCTCGGCCGGGGTGAGCTTGGCGGTACCGATGTCCAGGCCCCGGTAGAGCTGCATCGAGTCGGCATTGACCACCTCGCCGCCCAGAGCGTGCGCCAGGGCGACGCTCAGCGCGGACTTGCCGGCCGCGGTCGGCCCGACCACGGCCACCACCGTGCCCCTCACGCCGGTTCCCAGTTCGCCACGAAGTAGGCAACGCCGTAGGGGGCCTCGTGGTAGCTGAGGTCACCCCGCCAGTCGCCGCCCGCCGGCCGGACCGCGCCGGCCAGCACCTGCCAGGGCGCCCGCCCGGCGACCTTCAGCTCCGCCGACAGCACCGGGTCCAGGCCGAGCAGGGCGTCGGCGTCCGCGTCGGCCAGGGCCCGGGCCACCCCCTCGTCGTACGCCTCGGCGCGCGGGTCGTCGTAGCCGGGCGACTTCGGCCCCCGGCACGCCGATCCGTCCCCCATCACCAGCAGCGCCACCCGGGGGCGGTACTCGTGCACCTGGCCGGCGAAGCTGCCCAGCTCGGCGGGGGTCGCCGCCGGGCTCACCTGGGCACCGACCACGCGCACGCCGACCCGCTGCTGGTTGAGCAGCCACGCCCCGACGGTGACGCTCAGCGGCAGGATCGCCCCGCCGTCGGGCAGCGCCGGCACGAGCGGGACGGCCAGGTCGAGGCCCCACGGGCGCAGCGAACCGGCTGCGGGCGGGATGATCCATCCCGTCGACGGGCCGGAGCCCAGGACGACCACGCAGTCCGGTCGGGCGGCGAGGAGCCGGGTGACGGCCGCGGCGGCGGCGGCGCGGAGGTCGTCCAGCTCGGGCGCGGCGGCACCGGCCAACTCGGGAACGATCAACGGCGGGTGGGGGCAGACGGCGGCGGCGACCAGAGGCACGGGGTTCACGGTAGCCGGACTCGCCGGTGCGTCCCCGCGCCGATCCGGTCATTCGAGGCCCAGGACACCGTATGGTCACGGTCGGCGACAGGCGCTCGACGCGGACGGGGGCGGACCTGTGACAATGCCCGGAGTAACTTTGCTGCGCCGTGGCGGCGATCGCGGGGGCTGTCCCGTCGACGCCGGGAGATCGAGGATGGGCACATGAGCGACTGGACTGCCTTCGGACGGGTGGACGCGGACGGCACCGTGTACGTCAAGACCACCGAGGGCGAGCGGGTGGTCGGATCCTGGCAGGCGGGGGCCCCGGAGGAGGGGCTGGCCCACTTCGCCCGGCGCTTCGCCGACCTGGTGACCGAGGTGGACCTGACCGAGGCCCGGCTCAAGTCGGGTGCGGCGGACGCCGGTGGGTCGCTGACCACGATCCGGCGGATCCGCGCCTCACTGGCCGAGGCCCACGTCGTCGGTGACATCGACGCGCTCGCCGCCCGCTTGGACAAGCTCGCCGAGGTGGCCGAGGCGAAGGCCGGCGAGGCGAAGGCCGCCCGCGACGCCGCTCGGGTCGAGGCCCTCGCGCGCAAGACCGCCCTGGTGGAGGAGGCCGAGAAGCTGGCCGCCGAGTCGACCGGCTGGAAGACCGCCGGGGACCGGCTCAAGGAGATCCTCGACGAGTGGAAGACCGTCCGCGGCGTCGACAAGAAGACCGACGGTGAGCTGTGGAAGCGGTTCGCCGCCGCCCGGGACGGCTTCACCCGCCGGCGGGGCGCCCACTTCGCCTCCCTCGACCAGCAGCGCAAGCAGGCGCAGACGGTCAAGGAGGAACTGGTCGCCGAGGCCGAGAAGCTGAAGGAGTCCACCGACTGGGCGGTCGCGGCCAACCAGCTCAAGGACCTGATGACCCAGTGGAAGGCCGCGCCGCGGGCGTCCAAGGAGGCCGAGCAGAAGCTCTGGGAACGGTTCCGGGCGGCGCAGGACGAGTTCTTCAGCCGGCGCAGCGAGGTCTTCTCCGCCCGCGACAACGAGCAGCGCGGCAATCTGGAGCGCAAGCAGGCCCTGCTCGCCGCGGCCGAGGCCCTCGACGTGGACGGCGACCCGAAGGGCGCCCAGGCGAAGCTGCGGGAGATCCAGGCGCAGTGGCACGAGGCAGGCCGGGTGCCGCGGGAGGCCGCCGCCGGGCTGGAGCGCCGGCTGCGCGCCATCGACGACAAGGTCCGCGAGGTCATGGACTCCGCGTGGCGGCGCACCACCAAGGAGGACAACCCGCTGCTGGCCCAGATGCGGACGCAGGTGGCCGAGGCCGAGGAGCGGCTGGCCCGGGCGCAGGCCGCCGGGGACGCCCGCCGGGTCAAGGAGGCCGAGCAGGCCCTCGCGTCGAAGCGGCAGTTCCTCCAGCTCGCCGAGCGGGCCGGCTGACCTGATCCACCCGGAGCCCCCGATCCCCGCACGGGACCGGTGGCTCCGCCATTTCCGAACATCCCGCGCCCCGGGCTGCCGTGGCCGCACCGGGGCCGATCCACTGCGGCGGGTGGGGCGCGGGACGGGGCGGGCGCCCGGACACCACGACGGCCGGGGCCACCACGGGGGGTCCCGGCCGTCGGCGGTCGGTCAGTGCGCGGCGCAGCCGCTGGTCGGCGCGGGCGCCGCGGCCGGCGTGCCGAGCGTGGGCAGCCCGAGCAGCACCCCGGGGGTACGCGGGGCGCGTCCCGCCTCGGCCGCGTCGCCGGCCCGGGTACGCCGGTGCGACAGCGGCCCGCCGTCGGCGTTGAGGTGGTGCGGGGCGGCGTACGTGACGGTGGTGTGCACGATGTCGCCGGGGCGGATCTGGCCGGCGTACGACCCGGCGTCGCCGTGCCGGCCGTTCGCTCCGGCCGCGTCCGCCGCGAAGTGCACCAGGCGGCCGTCGCGGGCGCGGCCGGACATCCGGCCGGTGCGCTCGTCCTTGCGCCCCTCGCCGACGGCGACCAGCACCTCGACGGTCTCCCCCACGAGCTTCCTGTTCTCCGCCCAGGTGATCTCCTCCACCGTGGCGATCAGCCGCTCGTAGCGTTCCTGCACGACCTGCTTGGGGAGCTGGCCGTCCATGGTCGCGGCCGGGGTGCCGGGGCGCTTGGAGTACTGGAAGGTGAACGCCGAGGAGAACCGGGCCGCGCGGACCACGTCGAGGGTCCGCTCGAAGTCGGCGTCGGTCTCGCCGGGGAAGCCGACGATGATGTCGGTGGTGATCGCCGCGTCCGGCATCGCCGCCCGGACCTTCTCGATGATCCCCAGGTAGCGCTCCGACCGGTACGACCGGCGCATCGCCTTCAGCACGTCGTCGGAGCCGGACTGCAACGGCATGTGCAGCGAGGGGCAGACGTTCGGCGTCTCGGCCATCGCGGCGATCACGTCGTCGGTGAAGTCCTTCGGGTGCGGGCTGGTGAACCGGACCCGCTCCAGCCCGTCGATGTCGCCGCAGGCGCGCAGCAGCTTGCCGAAGGCGTACCGGTCGCCGAACTCGACGCCGTAGGAGTTGACGTTCTGCCCGAGCAGGGTCACCTCCAGCACGCCCTCGTCGACCAGGGCGCGCACCTCGGAGAGCACGTCGCCGGGACGGCGGTCCTTTTCCTTGCCGCGCAGAGCGGGCACGATGCAGAACGTGCAGGTGTTGTTGCAGCCCACCGAGATCGACACCCAGCCGGCGTACGTCGACTCGCGCCGGGTGGGCAGCGTGGACGGGAAGACGTCGAGGGATTCGAGGATCTCCACCTCGGCGGCGGCGTTGTGCCGGGCCCGCTCCAGCAGCACCGGCAGCGAGCCGATGTTGTGCGTGCCGAAGACCACGTCCACCCAGGGAGCCTTGCGGACGATCTCGCCGCGGTCCTTCTGGGCGAGGCAGCCGCCGACCGCGATCTGCATCCCGGGATGCTTGTCCTTCACGGGGCGCAGATGACCCAGGTTGCCGTAGAGCCGGTTGTCGGCGTTCTCCCGGACGGCGCAGGTGTTGAACACCATTACGTCCGGGGTGTCGTCGGCCTCGGTGGCGCGCACGTAACCGGCCTGTTCGAGCAGGCCGGAGATGCGCTCGGAGTCGTGCACGTTCATCTGGCAGCCGTACGTGCGCACCTGGTAGGTGCGCGGGCTGCCCACGGCTGCGGTAATCATGACGTGCACAGCGTATCCGGGCCGAGTTGGTCGGACCGAACGAGGAGGAACCGTGTGCCGGAGCATCAAGACCCTGCGTGAGCCGTACGTCCCGGCGGTGACCGAGGAGGACGTCCGGGCTGCGGCGTTGCAGTACGTCCGGAAGATCTCGGGCTTCCGGACGCCCGCCGCCCACAACGCGGCCGCATTCGACGCCGCGGTGGACGCGGTGGCCGCCGCCACGGCGACCCTGCTCGATCAGCTGGTGGTGCGCGGCCAGCCGGCGACCCGCCCCTGACGCCGCCCGACGCGCTCCCCGGCCGGCCCGCCGACCCGCGCCGGCCGGGGCCGGGCTCAGGCTGCGGCGAGCGCGGGGGCGACCGAGTCGGGTGCCCACCGGGAGCGGTGGCACTGCGACCAGCCCCGGCAGCCGGGGTGGGCCACGGTGCAGAGCCGCTGGTCGGACAGCACCTCGCCGTCGTCGGTCTCGGTGACGGTGAAGTGCACCGGACGGATGGTGCCGTCCGGTGCGACCAGCAGGTGCCGGCCGGCGTCCAGGGTGTCGTCACGCATCAGGCAGTTGCGGTCCAGCAGCCTGGCCAGCGCCGCGATGCTGGGCAGTTCGGGTAGCCGCTCCGGCACCCCGTAGCAGTCGACCATCGTGCCGAACTCCCCCGGCGCCTCCCACACGTCGCAGATCACCGCGTACGTGGGCAGCCGGACCGGGTCGGCGACGGCGAGGGGCATCACCACCCGGCCGAGCGCCTCGGCCAGCGCGGGGTACACCTCCACGGGTGCCGCCCCGTCGATTCTCCAGTTCCACAGCTCGGTCATGCCGCCTCCTCGCTGTGCTCGTCCCACCGGCCTCCGGATCGGGCCTTAATGACGATGGTGGGGTGCATATGGCCTGAGCCGGGGGCAAGTTACCGGTCTGTGACCATTCCGGGCAAAATTTCCTCGGGCGCCATTGCTCCGAGTAGCGGGAAGATGACAGATTATCGGGTATCGTGTCCCGCCCGGCGGAACATGGCGGTCAGCGGACCCGGATCAGGTGCTCGCTCCGGGGCAGCAGCTCGCCGATCACCGTGCCGCCGGGCACCTCGCCGGCCACCAGCAGGCCGCCGGAGGTCTGCGCGTCGGCCAGCAGCAGCCGCTCCCCCTCGTCGGCGGCGCCGAAGTCCGTCCACGGGGTCACCCAGTCCAGGTTGCGGCGGGTCCCGCCGCTGACGTACCCGTCCCGCAGCGCCTCCCGCGCCCCCGCCAGGTACGGCACCCGGGCCGCGTCGATGGCGACCGTCAACCGACTGGCCCGGGCCAGCTTGGAGGCGTGCCCGAGCAGGCCGAAGCCGGTGACGTCGGTGCCGCAGCGGATGCCGGCGGCGACCGCCGCCCGGGCGGCGTCCCGGTTCAGCGCGCTCATCGAGGCGACCGCCTCGCCGAAGCGCTCGCCGGTCGCCTTGTGCCGGGTGTTCAACACCCCGACGCCGAGCGGCTTGGTCAGCGAGAGCGGCAGGCCGGCGCGACCGGCGTCCAGGGTGATCAGCTCCTCGGGCCGGACCACGCCGGTGACCGCAAGGCCGTACTTCGGGCCGTCGTCGTCGACGCTGTGCCCGCCGGCCAGGTGACAGCCGGCCTCCCGGGCCACGTCCTGGCCGCCGCGCAGCACCTCCCGGGCCAGCTCCAGCGGCAGCCTCTCCCGCGGCCAGCAGAGCAGGTTGAGCGCGACCAGCGGGGTGCCACCCATCGCATACACGTCGGAGAGCGCGTTGGCCGCGGCGATCCGACCCCAGTCGTACGCATCGTCGACCACCGGGGTGAAGAAGTCGGCCGTGCTGACCAGGCCGGTCCGCTCATCCAGCCGGACCACCGCGGCGTCGTCGCCGTTCTCCAGGCCGACCAGCAGGTCGGCGCTGCCGGTCGCCGGGCCCAGGCCGGCGACCATCGCCTCCAGCTCGCCCGGTGGGATCTTGCAGGCGCAGCCGCCGCCGCGGGCGTAATCGGTCAACCGGATCGGGTCGGTCATCCTCACATGATCTCCGCCAAATCCGGCCGGCGCCACCGGGCGGGCCGGTGCCTGACGGAATTCGGACTCCCCGGCACGCCGCCGACCGGTGTTACCGCTCCGTGACCAACTGGGTTGCGTTCCGCCACGTCAACCCGCCTACAGTTGCCCAACCAGGGGTCGACCGACCCCGCTTCCGGGACGGACGACAGGGACGGTGGACGACGTGACGACGGGCGAACCGCTCATCGTGCTGGACGGGGTCAACAAGTACTTCGGCCCGCTGCACGTGCTGGACGACGTGTCGCTCTCCGTCGGCAAGGGCGAGGTGGTCGTGGTCATCGGCCCCTCGGGCTCCGGCAAGTCGACACTCTGCCGGGCGATCAACCGCCTCGAGCCGATCAACTCCGGCACCATCACCTTCGACGGGCAGCCGCTGCCCGCCGAGGGCAAGGCGCTGGCGAAGCTGCGCAGCGAGGTCGGCATGGTCTTCCAGTCGTTCAACCTCTTCGCGCACAAGACGATCCTGGAGAACGTCACCCTCGGCCCGGTGAAGGTCCGCAAGGAGAAGCCGGCCGCCGCCCGCGAGCGCGGCCTGGCCCTGCTGGACCGGGTCGGCATCGCCAATCAGGCCGACAAGTACCCGGCCCAGCTCTCCGGCGGCCAGCAGCAGCGGGCGGCGATCGCCCGCGCGCTGGCCATGCAGCCCAAGGCGATGCTCTTCGACGAGCCGACCAGCGCGCTCGACCCGGAGATGGTCGGCGAGGTGCTGGACGTGATGACCGCGCTGGCCCGCGACGGGATGACGATGGTCGTGGTCACCCACGAGATGGGCTTCGCCCGACACGCGGCCAACCGGGTGATCTTCATGGCCGACGGCAAGCTGGTCGAGGACGCCCCGCCGACCGAGTTCTTCGCCAACCCGCGCAGCGATCGGGCCAAGGACTTCCTCTCCAAGATCCTCACGCACTGAGCGTCCCTAGTGGAGCGTGTCGTCCCCCGGCGGGCTCCCGTTGAAGAAGGAGAAGTGTATGCGTTACAAGCGCGTGGCGGCGGTCGCCATGATGGCCTCCCTCGCTCTCTCGGCCGCCGCCTGCGGCAAGGAGGGCAACCCGACCCCCGGCAGCGGCAACGCGTCCGGCGGCGCCCAGTCCGACACCTGCAAGTCCTCCGGCGTGACCTTCACCCCTAAGTCGGACGCCAACATCGCCGGCAGCCCTGCCTTCCAGAAGATCAAGAGCGCCGGCAAGGTCACCGTGGGCGTCAAGTTCGACCAGCCGAACCTCGGCTACAAGGACGCCCAGGGCAAGCGGTGCGGCTTCGACATCGAGATCGCCCAGTATCTCGCCAGCACGCTCGGCGTCGACCCGGCGAAGATCGAGTACAAGGAGATCGCCTCCGCCAACCGGGAAACCGCGATCAAGGGCGGGGAGATCGACTACTACGTCGGCACCTACTCGATCACGGACAAGCGCAAGAACGACGTCTCCTTCGCCGGCCCCTACTTCGTCGCCGGCCAGGACCTGCTGGTGCGCAAGGACGAGTCGGCGATCACCGGCAAGGACGCCCTCAAGGGCAAGAAGGTCTGCTCGGCCACCGGCTCGACCCCGATTCAGCGGGTCCGGGACGAGGGCCTGACCGAGGCGAACAACATCGTCGAGTTCAAGACCTACTCCGAGTGCGTCTCGCAGCTGCTCGACAAGAAGGTCGACGCGGTGACCACCGACGACGCCATCCTCAAGGGCTACGCGGCGCAGAACCCGGACGAGCTCAAGGTCGTCGGCCAGCCGTTCAGCACCGAGAAGTACGGCATCGGCCTGCCGAAGGACGACAAGGCGATGCGCGACTACGTGAACAACCAGATCGAGGCGGCGTTCACCGACGGCACCTGGCAGAAGATCTACGACGGCACGCTGGGCAAGTCCGGCTCGTCGGCGACCCCGCCGAAGCTTGAGCGGTACTGACCGACAGTCTCGACACGTGTTGGGGGCGCCGGGCGGGTTCATCCCGTCCGGCGCCCGTCCGAGGACTGAGAGCGAGGCATGGGCGAGTTCTTCCGCGTACTGACGGACAACGCGCAGCTGTTCGTCGACGGGTTCACCAACACCGTCAAACTCTTCCTGATCGCCGCCGTCGGCAGCATCGTCCTCGGCACGCTGCTCGGAGCGATGCGGGTATCCCCCGTCCCGGCGCTGCGGGCGTTCGGCGCCACGTACGTCAACCTGGTCCGCAACACCCCCTTGACGCTGGTCTTCGCGTTCCTCGTGTTCGCGGTGCCGAAGCTGGACGTCAACATCGACTACTTCCCGAGCGCCTGCATCGCGCTGACCGTCTACACCTCGGCCTTCGTGTGTGAGGTGATCCGCTCCGGCGTGAACACCGTCGCCGCCGGCCAGGCGGAGGCGGCCCGGGCACTGGGGATGACCTTCGGTCAGGTGCTCAGCCTGATCGTGCTGCCGCAGGCGCTGCGGGCGATGGTCCCGCCGATGATGAGCGTGTTCATCGCGATGCTGAAGAACACCACCATCGCCGCGGGCTTCTCGGTGTTGGAGGCGGGTGCGATTCCGCAGTACATGGCAGAGCGGGGCGAGCCCCAGTTCGCCGTGCTGCTCTGGATCACCATCGGCTTCCTGATCCTGATCCTGCCGCTGGTGGCCCTGCAGCGGTTCCTTGAGCGCAAGTGGAGGGTGGCACGATGAGTCAGGCGTCGATCCTCTACGACCTGCCCGGCCCCCGGGCGCGGCGGCGCAACGCGACTCTCGGCGTCGTCTCCACCCTCGGCATCATCGCCCTGATCGCGTTCATCGGCTACAAGTTCGCCCAGACCGGTCAGTTCGAGGCCCGAAAGTGGGAGCAGTTCCAGTACGCCTCGGTGCAGCGCGAGCTGCTCGGCGGCCTCTGGGCGACGCTCAAGGCGGCCGGCATCGCCGGGGTGCTGGCGCTCCTCTTCGGCGCGGTCTTCGCCAGCGCCCGACTGAGCGACAAGTGGATCCTGCGCACCCCGGCCACCTTCGTGGTGGAGCTGTTCCGGGCGATCCCGCTGCTGATCCTGATCTTCTTCGGCTACTACGTGCCGCTGCAGTACGGCTGGTCGATCGACAAGCTCTGGGCCCTGGTCATCGGGCTGATGCTCTACAACGGTTCGGTGCTGGCGGAGATCTTCCGGGCGGGCATCAACGCGGTGCCGTACGGGCAGTCCGAGGGCGCGTACGCGGTGGGCATGCGCAAGAACCAGGTGATGCGGCTGATCCTGCTACCGCAGGCGGTCCGCTCGATGCTGCCGGCGATCGTCAGCCAGCTCGTCGTGCTGTTGAAGGACACCGCGCTGGGCTTCATCATCACCTATCCCGAGCTGCTCTTCGTCGGCAAGCAGATCGGTGGCCGGCTGCCGTTCGGGCTGCCGTACGTGCCGGCGTACCTGATCATCGGCGCGGTCTACATCGCCATCTGCGGCTCGCTGTCGATCCTGGCCTGGTGGCTGCAGAAGCGGATGGGCCGGACGCCAAAGACGGCCGGCAGGGTGCTGCCGGCCCAGGACGCCGGCGAGGATGCCGCACGGATGGTGTGACGACAACACCTCGGCGGGCGGGTGGTACAGCCACCCGTCCGCCGATGTCATCCGATCTCAGACACTGCCGGTAGGAGTAACCCGCGTCAGCGGGCGATCTCGGTCACTCGGGACTCGCGGACCACGGTCACCCGGATCTGACCGGGGTAGGTCAGCTCCTCCTCGATCTGCTTGGCCACGTCCCGGGCCAGCACCGCCGCGCCGATGTCATCGACGTCCTCCGGCTTGACCATCACCCGGATCTCCCGGCCCGCCTGCATGGCGAAGACCTTCTCCACGCCGACCTTGCCGGCCGCGATCTCCTCGATCCGCTCCAGCCGCTTGACGTACGCCTCCAGGCTCTCCCGCCGGGCGCCCGGCCGCCCACCCGAGCAGGCGTCGGAGGCCTGGGTGAGCACGGCCTCCACCGTCTGTGGCGGCACCTCGTTGTGGTGCGCCTCGATGGCGTGGACGACGTCCTCGCTCTCGCCGTACCTGCGGGCCAGATCGGCGCCGATGATGGCGTGGCTCCCCTCGACCTCGTGGGTGAGCGCCTTGCCGATGTCGTGCAGGAACGCCGAACGCTTGATGGTCGGCACGTCCAACCGCAGCTCGGCGGCCATGATCCCGGCGATGTGCGCGGTCTCCACCAGGTGCTTGAGCACGTTCTGCCCGTACGACGTCCGGTAGCGCAGCCGGCCGAGCAGGGTGACCAGCTCGGGGTGGATCTCGGTGATGCCCACCTCGACGAGGGCGTCCTCGGCGGCCCGGTGGCAGAGCTCCTCCACCTCGTGGCGGGCCAGATCGTAGACCTCCTCGATCCGGTGCGGGTGGATCCGCCCGTCGAGGACCAACTTCTCCAGGGTGAGCCGGCCGACCTCCCGGCGGACCGGGTCGAAGCAGGAGAGCAGCACCGCCTCGGGGGTGTCGTCGATGATCAGGTTGACCCCGGTGACCGACTCGAAGGCGCGGATGTTGCGCCCCTCCCGGCCGATGATCCGCCCCTTCATCTCGTCGCCCGGCAGATGCAGGACGCTCACCACGCTCTCCGCGGTCTGCTCGCTGGCGACCCGCTGGATGGCGTCCACCACGATGTGCCGGGCGCGCTGCTCGGCGGTGTTGCGGGCGTCCGACTCGATGTCCCGGACCAGCAGCGCGGCCTCCCGCTTGGCCTGCCCCTCGATCGCCTCGACCAGCTCGGCCCGGGCGGCGTCGGCGGTCAGCCCGGCCACCCGCTCCAGCTCCCGGCGGCGCTGCTCCTCCGCCTCGGCCACCGCCCGCTCCCGCTCCGCCAGGGCGTTCTCCCGGGCGGCGAGGGCCGCGCTGGCGGCGGTGAGCTGCCGCTCCCGGGCGGCGAACCGCTCCACGTCCTCGGTGTGCTGCCGCTCCCGGTCGTCCATCCGCGCGGCGCGCCGTTCCACCTCGGCGGCCTGCTCCCGGGTGGTCGCGGCGAGCACGGCGACCTCCCGCTCGCCGCTGCGCCGGGCGGCCGTACGGAGCTGCTCGGCGTCCGCCTCGGCCTGGTTGTGCGCCCGCTCCAGGACGGTGTCGGCCTCCGCCCGGGCGTCGTCGAGAACCCGGCGGGCCTCCGCCCGGGCCGCCTTCGCCTCGGCCTTCGCGCCGGCCGCCTCGGCGCGGGCCGCGGCTGCGGCCGATTTCGCCACGTCGATGGTGCTGTTCGCCTCGTCGGCAGCGGTGCGCAGGGCGGCGAGCGACTGCTCCTGCCGATCCTTCTCGGCGACGAAGGCCGGGTCCTCGGGGGCCGGCGCGACGCCGATCCGGCGCAGCGCCCGGACGCCGACCAGGACGGCCCCGACCACCACGACGGCCAGGATCACCACCACCGCGAGGATGACGACGTCGAAGGCGTTCATGCCGTCGCCTCGGCGCGTGCGGTCGTCTCCCGACCGTCGAAGCCTGGGGCCGTCTCCCGACCGCCGGTGGCGTGGTCGGCGCCCGACCGGCCGGCGATGCGTGGAAGACCGCCGGTGAACCGCTGCCGCACCGCCATGGCCGCCTCCCCTGAACGTCGACGCCGCAGAAGGCGTGCCGGGGGCACGCACCTGCGGCTCTGGACGCCCGACCGGAGCGGCTGGCAGTGGGTAGCTCTCCCCTCGGCGGTGCCCTCGAAGGGCACCGCCGACGGCCGGTTGCAGTTGTCGGTCAGCTCCGGACCGGCTGTCCGCAGCTGCCGTCAAGGGCCGGTGAAGCTGGCCAAAGTGATGCTGTTCTGTTACGAGATCTATGTTGTGCGCTTAGCCTGCGCTGGTCGGGCAATGTGAGCCTGTATGGCGAGGCTAGGTCGCCGGGGGCGGTTCGGTCAAGGACTCATGATCAAACCACCCGGACGGAGAGAAGTTGCGGCATCACCCAGCGCTGACCAGATGCCGGACACGGGCGGACAAACACGGCGAGCCGGCCGGACGATGAGCGGTGTCGGCCCTGCTCAGCGGGCACCGAGCGCGACGGCGGCGGAGACCAGCGCGGAGTTGTCGGCCGCCGGCGACCCGTCCGGCAGCACGATGGTGTCCTCGAGACCGATCCGGGTGCCCAGGCCGCGGCGTACCGCGTCGGCGAGCACCGGCCAGGTGGCCGGGCCCTCGCCGTGCAGCAGCACCGGCGGACCGTCCGGCGGAAGCGTTGCGAGGGTCGCCGCGGCGTCGGCGAGCGCCACCTCGGGGGCCTCGGCCACGCACTCGACCAGGATCCGGCCGACCGGTGTCCGCTAGCGCCGCCAGGCCCCGACCGCCGGCACCGTCCAGAGCCCGACCTCGACCAGCACGCCCCGCTCGTGCAGCGCCGCGGCGACCGCCTCCGCGCCGGGCTCGTGGGCGTTCACCGAGGCGAAGTCGGGCGGCGTCGGCCGCCAGCTCGACCGGGGTGACCGGGACGGCGACGTGCTCGTCGCGGCGCCGGCCGCCGTTGAGACAGGCCTTCAGCACCCGACCGACCCTCCCGTCCGCGCTTCCGCTCCAGGTCACAGTCAGCCGAGGGCGCGGTTGTCCCGGTCGAGTTCACCCTCGGCGTCGGCGAGGGCGTCGGCGTCGATCTGCTCGGCGAACTCGGCCGCCTCCGCGCTCTGCGCGGCGAGGGCATCCTTCACCGCCCGGATGGCCACGCCCGGCGGGTAGCCCTTGCGGGCGAGCATGCCCACCAGCCGGCGGAACACCGCGTCCGGCTCGCCCCGGACGGAGCGCAGCTTCCGTTCGACCAGGGCACGGGCGGTCTCCGCCTCGGTCTCCTCGTCCAGCTCGCCGAGCGCCTCGCTGGCCACGTCCCCGTCCACACCGTGCTGGCGCAGCTCGTTGGCGAGCGCCCGCCGGGCCAGCCCCCGGCCGGCGTGCCGGCTGGCGACCCAGGCCCGGGCGAAGGCGGCGTCGTCGATGATGCCGACCTCGTCGTACCGGTCGAGCACCTGCGCGGACACCTCCTCGGAGATGCCGCGCTTCGCCAGCGCGCCGGCCAGCTCCGCCCGGGTACGCGGCCGCACCGCGAGCTGCCGCAGGCAGATCTCCCGGGCCACCTCGGCCTCGTCGCGCGGCGGCCCGGGGGTCGCCTCCGGACCGGCCTCCTCGGACCGGCCGCGGCGACCCCGCCGGGGCCGGGGCGTCGTGTTGTCGTCCCCCGCCCGGGGCGGGCTGGCGTCCCAGCCCCGCCCCGTGCGGGCGCGTCGTCCTGTCACTTAACCGGCGACCGGTCAGAAGTCGACCGGCGGCAGCTCCGGGCCACCGGCGGCGTCGCCCGCGCCGACCCCGACGCCGAGCTTCTCCAGGATCTTCTTCTCGATCTCGGCCGCCACGTCCGGGTTTTCCTTGAGGAACTCGCGGGCCTTCTCCTTGCCCTGGCCCAACTGGTCGCCGTCGTAGGTGTACCAGGCGCCAGCCTTGCGGATGATCGCCTGCTCGACGCCGACGTCGATCAGCGAACCCTCGCGGGAGATGCCCTTGCCGTACATGATGTCGAACTCGGCCTGCTTGAACGGCGCGGCGACCTTGTTCTTCACGACCTTGACGCGGGTGCGGTTACCGACCACGTCGGTGCCGTCCTTGAGGCTCTCGATGCGGCGCACGTCGAGCCGGACCGAGGCGTAGAACTTCAGCGCCCGACCACCGGTGGTGGTCTCCGGGCTGCCGAACATCACGCCGATCTTCTCGCGGAGCTGGTTGATGAAGATCGCCGTGGTGCCGGTGTTGCTGAGCACACCGGTGATCTTCCGCAGCGCCTGGCTCATCAGCCGGGCCTGCAGACCCACGTGGCTGTCACCCATCTCGCCCTCGATCTCGGCGCGCGGCACCAGGGCGGCGACCGAGTCGATCACGATGACGTCGATCGCGCCGGAGCGGATCAGCATGTCCGCGATCTCCAGCGCCTGCTCGCCGGTGTCCGGCTGGGACACCAGCATCGCGTCGGTGTCGACGCCGAGGGCCTTCGCGTAATCCGGGTCGAGCGCGTGCTCGGCGTCGATGAAGGCGGCGATGCCGCCCGCCCGCTGGGCGCTGGCTACCGCGTGCAGGGCGACCGTGGTCTTACCGCTGGACTCGGGGCCGTAGATCTCGACCACCCGGCCGCGAGGCAGGCCGCCAATGCCGAGCGCCACGTCGAGCGCGATGGAACCGGTCGGGATCACCGAGGTCTGGATGACCGGCCGGTCCCCCAGCCGCATCACCGAACCCTTGCCGAACTGCTTGTCGATCTGAGCGAGAGCAAGGTCGAGTGCCTTCTCCCGGTCAGGACCTGCTGCCATCGTTGCCACCCCTGCCTTCGCCGGCGTCTTTCCTGAGCTTCGCGTCACGCGGGACACGCTAGGCGCTGGGTCCGACAGAAAACCAGCCGACGGGCCGCGAGCTGTGGACGAGCACCCCGCTGTGGACAATAGCCGAACAGGTGTACGACTCGACAAGCGACACGCGGAAGTGGCGAAAAGGCTGCTCAGCGTAGCCGGGCGGGCACCCGGTCGGGATAGGCGGAGACGACGGCCCGCCAGACCACGTGGGCCTGCTCACCCGATCTCAGCGCCTGCTCGATGGTCCGCCCACCGAGCTGGGACAGCACCTGGTCACTGGCGATGCTGGCCGCGTAACCCGGCCCGAACACCTCCTCCAGCCGCGCCCAGAAGTCGGTCAGCCGCACGTGATCAGTCCTCCTCGTCGGGCACCCGTCCGGGCACCGGACGCAACGCTAGCGCCACCAGGGGCACGGTTGCGATCGCCGCGAGCAGGGTGAGCGTCGGATAACCCATCACCCGCATGACAAACCCGCTGACCGCCGCGGCGCCGGCGCCGGCCAGCCCCATGGTCAGGTCCGACAGCCCCTGCACGCTGGGCCGGACGGCGGTGGGCACCGACTCCGACAGCAGCGTGGAGCCGGCGACCATGGTGCCCGACCAGCCCAGCCCGAGCAGCGTCAGACCGACCGAGAGCCCCGGCGTGTGGTGTCCGGCCGTGCCGGCGACCGCGCAGGCGGCCAGCAGCACCCCCACCCCGCCGAGAATCACCGGCCGCCGGCCGAGCCGGTCGGTGAGCCAGCCCACCACCGGAGAGAGGGCGTACATGCCGGCGATGTGCAGGCTCAGCACGACGCCGACCACCCGCAGCACGTCGGCGTCGTCGTGGAACTCGCCGAGGCGTACCGGGGTCATCGACATGACCGCGACCATCACCAGGTGGCCCACCGCCACCGCGGCGATGCCGAGCCGAGCGGCGGGCCGCTCGCGTACCACCCGCCAGGCCGCCCGCATCCCGGCGCCGCGCCCGGCCGCGGACCGGACCGGGGCGGCGCCGGCCGGCTCGGCGACCGGCGCGTCGGCCGCCACCAGCCGGCGCGCGGTGAGCAGCGGGTCGGGCCGCAGCAGGAGCAGCAGTACGACCGCCGCCAGCACGAACGCGGTGGCGCTGAAGGCGAACGGGCCGGCCAGCGGGGGCAGACCCCAGCGGTTGGTGGTGCGATCGGCGAGCGCGGCGAAGTTCGGCGCCGCCACCGCGCCGATGGTGGTGGCCCAGACGATCACGGAGAGCTGACGGCCCCGGCGGGCCGGCTCGGCCAGGTCGACGGCGGTGTAGCGGGCCTGGAGGTTGGCCGCGGTGCCGCCGCCGAAGAGCAGCATGCCGAGGAAGAGCAGCGGCACCCAGCGGGTGACCGCGGCGAGCACCACCAGCACGCCACCGGTCGCCCCGACCAGGTACGCCACGACCAGGCCCGGCCGGCGGCCGTGGCCGAGCATGATGCGGGTGACCGGGACGGCGAGCAGCGCCGCGCCCACCACGCCCGCGCTCTGCGCCAGGCCGGCCGCCGCCGTGCCGGCGATCCGGGCGGCGAGCAGCGCGCCCACGGCGATGCCGATGGTGACGCCGATACCGCCGATGATCTGGGTGCCGAAGAGCAGCCGCAACGTGCGGCGCTGGATCGGGGCGACGTCGGGCCGGGTCGGGGCCGGCGCGGTGAGGTCGGTGGCCATGGGGCTCCTCGGTAAGGGGTGACCCATCCTCCCGCACCCGACCGGGGCACCGGCACCCGGTTTCCCTAGAGGCCGAGACCCCGGCCGATGATCTCCTTCATGATCTCGGTGGTGCCGCCGTAGATGGTCTGCACCCGCCCGTCCAGCCAGGCCTTCGCCACCGGGTACTCCAGCATGAAGCCGTAGCCGCCGTGCAGCTGCACGCACCGGTCGGCCACCTTGTTCTGCAGCTCGGTGGTCCACCACTTGGCCTTCGCCGCGTCGGTCACCGACAGCCGTCCGGCGTTGAACTCGGCGACGCAGTGGTTGACGAAGGTCCGCGCGATGGTGACCTCGGTGTCCAGCTCGGCCAGGAGGAAGCGGTTGTGCTGGAACTTTCCGATCGGCCGGCCGAACGCCTCCCGCGAGCGGGCGTAGTCGAGGGTGACCGCGAGCAGCTTCTCCGCCGCCGCCACCGCGGCCACCGCGATGCCCAGCCGTTCCCGGGGCAGGTTCCCCATCAGCTGGTAGAAGCCGTGGTTCTCGGTGCCGATCAGGTTCTCCGCCGGCACCCGGCAATCGTCGAAGAAGAGCTCGGCGGTGTCGTTGGCCTTCAGGCCGACCTTGGCCAGCCGCCGGCCCCGGCTGAAGCCGGGGGTGCCGGTCTCCACCGCGATCAGGCTCACCCCGTGCGCGCCCTGGTCCGGCGCGGTCCGCACGACCACCAGCACCAGGTCGGCCATCTCCCCGTTGGTGATGAACGTCTTCTGCCCGTTGAGCAGATAGGATTCGCCGTCCCGGACGGCGCTGGTGCGGATGCCGGCCAGGTCGCTGCCGGCGCCCGGCTCGCTCATCGCGATCGCGGTGACCAGGTCACCCGAGCAGAAGCGCGGCAGCCAGCGCTTGCGCTGGTCGTCGGTGGTCAGCTCGGTCAGGTACGGCGCCACCACGTCGTTGTGCAGGCCGAAGCCGAGGCCGGAGCAGCCGGCGGCGACGATCTCCTCGACCAGCACCGCGTTGAACCGGAAGTCCCGCTGGCCGCCGCCGCCGAACTCGGTGTCGACGTCCATGCCGAGCAGCCCCGCCGCGCCGGCCTTGCGCCACACCTGCCGGTCGACGATGCCGTCGGCCTCCCAGCGCTCGTGGTGCGGGACGGCCTCCCGGGCCAGGAACTGGCGGCACAGGTCCCGGAACTCTTCGTGGACGGGCTCGTAGAGATGCTGCTGCATGGCGGCCAGTGTGGCACCGCTCACCCGCGCTGCCCAGGGGTCGGCGGGTGCTCACCAACGGGGGCCGGTCGGGTGGTCAGGTGACCCTTCAGCCGGCGGGTCAGGGTCCGCGCGGCGACGACGGCGGAGATGGCGGCGATGAGGCCGTAGATCACGGTCCAGTACGCGCCGGACGCGGTGGACCTGGTGGACAGGGCCAGCAGGATCAGTCCGGCGCAGAACGCCAGGATCAGCGCCAGCCCCAGCAGGGCGCCCTGGCGCTGCCGACGCAAGTGGGCCGGCAGCTCGGCCCGCAGCCGGGCCTCGGCCAGCGGCGTGCCGCGCCGGAGCGCCTCCCGCAGCGCCGCGCCGTCCGGGTCGACGACGCGGCGCTGCTCCTGCGTCGTCCGGCGGGTCAGCGCGATCACCGGACCGATCCAGACCCCGCTGAAGGCGGCCTCGAGCAGCAGCTCGTCCAGCGGCTCGGAGCGGTCGAAGAGCCACCGCAGCGGAAGCGAGACCAGCAGGGTCAAAAGCGGCCAGAGCATGGCGAAGACCAACAGCCCCGGCTGGCGGTCGAAGGCGATGCGCGGCGGGTGCGGGCGTCGGACATGGGTGCTGCGTTACCCGCCGCACGTCCGCGGTACTCCTCTGTGGAGGGTGCCTCGGCTGCCCTCCCCTCCGCGCCCGGTGCGGCCGGAGCCGGTCCGCACGCTCGTGATGTGCGAGCGGGTCAGCCGGCGAGGGCGCGGGCGGCCACCGTCAGGTCGGCGACCAGCCCCTCGTACGCCTTGTCCTGGTCGTCGGCGCGCAGCACCGCGGACGGGTGGATGGTGGCCAGCAGCTGGGCGGCGGGCGCGTCGGCGACCTTGCCCGCGCTGTTCACCGGCACCCGGGTGAAGTCCTCCGGATGCTGCGCGGAGGCGGGCCAGGGCAGCAGCTCGCCCCGCTGCCGGGTGACCCGGAACGCCGGGCCGAGCAGCGCCTTGGCGGCGGTCGCGCCGAGCACCACCACCACCTCGGGGCGGAGCTGGGCGAACTCGGCGACCAGCCAGGGCCGGCAGGCGGTGATGTGCACCCGGTCCGGGCTCTGGTGGATGCGCCGCTTGCCGCGCAGCTCGAATCTGAAGTGCTTTACGGCATTTGTCAGAAAGATGTGGCCCGGGTCGATTCCGGCGTCGTCAACCGCCTTGCGGAGCAGCCGGCCAGCCGGACCGACGAAGGGCAGGCCTTTCTGGTCCTCCATGTCGCCGGGCTGCTCGCCCACGAAGACCACCCGGGCGCTCTCGTCGCCCCGGCCGAAGACGGTCTGCGAGGCGTCCCGGTAGAGCTCGCACCCCTGGCAGTTGGCCGCCGCGGCGCGCAACTCGTCGATGGTGTCGGCCTGCGGCGGGATGAACTGCTGGGCTCCGGGGGCGCTCTCGGTCTGCTCGGCCATGCCGACTTTATATACCGGTTTCGTCCCGGACGCCGGGTGCCGCTCGTCGCGCGGCACCCGTCCGGGCGTCAGTAGCCGCCACCTCCGCCGCCGCCGCGCGAGGCCAGCGCGATCGCGATGATCACGACGATCACCGCCACCGCGATGGCGATCCAGAGTCCCGTCCTGGACCTGCTCGAAGCCATGTCGACCACCTCCCGGCGCGGCATTCCCGCATGTGCGGCCGGCATGCCTCGGCCGGTCAGGCGGTGAACCCGAACGGCGCGGTGGGGCGTACCGCGCGGGCGAGGTCGGCGGCGAGCGGGGCGAGGTCGGCCTCGTCGAGGAGGCTGACCGTGATCCGGACGCCCGGGCCGGCGGCGATCCGGTTGAGTGTGCCGGGGGCGACCGACCAGCCGGCGTCCCGCAGCGCGGTGACCACCACCGTCTCGTCCGGCACGGGCACCCAGACGTTGATCCCGGTGCGGCCGTGAGCGGCCAGGCCGTGCGCGGCGAGCGCGTCCGCCAGCCCGTCCCGCCGCCGCTCGTAGCTCTCCCCCGCCCGGCGGACCAGGTCGGCGGTGGCAGGGTCGCGCCAGAGCGCCAGCACGAGGCGTTGCAGCACGGTGGAGACCCAGCCGGCGCCGACCCGGGCCCGGCCGGCGACCCGGGCCACCGTGGCCTCGTCGCCGGCCAGCACGGCCAGCCGCAGGTCCGGGCCGTAGGGCTTGCTCACCGACCGGACGAAGGCCCAGGCCGTGGTCGCCCCGGCGAGCGGATGCAGCGGTACGCGGGCCAGTTCGGCGGCGTGGTCGTCCTCGATCAGCAGCAGGTCGGACCGGCCGGCGAGCAGTGCCCGCAGCGCGTCGGCGCGGTCGGCGGAGACGGCCGCCCCGGTGGGGTTCTGGGCGCGGCTGGTGACGATCAGCGCCCGCGCCCCGGCGGCGAGGGCGGCCCGTACTCCCGGCGCGGTGGGGCCCTCGTCGTCGACCGGCACGCCGATGGCGCGCAGCCCTAGCGCGGCGACCAGGTCGAGCAGGTTGGCCCAGCCGGGGTCCTCCACGGCCACCGCGTCACCGGGGCGCAGGTGGGCGGCGAGCAGGCGTTCGATGCCGTCCAGCGCGCCGCCGGTGACGGTGATCTCCGCGGCCGGTACGCCGTCGGCGGCGAGCCGTTCCCGGGCGACGGCGGCCAGTTCGGGGACGACGGCGGCGGTCGCGTACCCGGCGGGCGGGCCGATCTCGGCGGCGAGCGCGGCCAGGTGCGGACCCAGCGGCGGCAGCAGCCGGGGGTCGGGCTGCCCGGCGGAGAGGTCGCGGACGCCGGGGAGCGGCGGCGGCAGCAGGCCGGCCCGGCGGGTGGCGACCGGCGGCCGCGGGCATACCCGGGTGCCGTGCCGGCCGGCGGTCACCACCAGGCCGCGTTGCCGCAGCTCCTGGTACGCCTTGGCGACGGTGGCCGGGCTCACCGCCAGCTCGCCGGCGAGGGCGCGGACGGCGGGCAGGGCGGCTCCCGGGGCGAGGGCCCCGCCGCGGATTCCGCCCTCCACGCTGGCCGAAATGGCGGCCGACGTCGAACCCTCGATCTGATAATGTGCTGCCACAGTTTTGGGATTGTACTAGAACAAAGGTGGGATGTCGCATGTACCCCCCGACCGAACGGACCACCCCCAGCCGCACCCGCGACCGGATGAGCTACGACGAGACCGCCGCGCACGCCGTCCTCGACGAGGCGTACCACTGCGCGCTGGGGTTCACCGTGGACGGTGAGCCGCGGGTGCTGCCCACCCTGCACGTCCGCGTCGACGACACCCTCTACCTGCACGGCTCCACCGGCAGCCGGCCACTGCTCGCCGCCCGGGGCGACGCCGGGCTGCCGGTCTGCGTCGCGGTCACCCTGCTCGACGCGCTGGTCTACGCCCGCTCCCAGTTCCACCACAGCGCCAACTACCGCTCGGTGGTCGCCCACGGCACCGCCCGGCTGGTCACCGACGAGCGGGAGAAGACCGCCGTCCTCACCGCGCTGGTCGAGAAGGTCGCCGCCGGGCGCAGCACGGACAGCCGCCCGCCGAGCCGCCGGGAACTGGCCGAGACGGCCGTGCTGGCGCTGCCGCTGCGCGAGGTGTCGGTCCGCGCCCGCACCGGCGGAGTCAACGACGACCCCGCCGACCTCGACCTGCCGTACTGGGCCGGGGTGCTGCCCCTGCGGCTGACCGCCGGGGCGCCGGAGCCGGACGCCGGGGTGACCGCGCCGGTGCCGGCGTACCTGCGGCCGGCCCGGTCGGCCCGGCTGGAGCCGGTGGTGCTGCGCGGCCAGCACGTCGTGCTGGAACCCCTCGACCTGGCCCACGCCGAGGAGTTGTACGCCGCGCTCGACGACCCCGAGGTGTGGCGGTACGTCGGCAGCCCCCGACCGACGAGCGTGGCCGAGATGGCCGGCCACGTCCGGGCCGCGCTGGCGGACCACCAGCGGGGCGTACGGGTGCCGTGGGTGCAGCGCTGCGCGGCCACCGGGGCGGTGGTCGGCACCACCTCCTACTACCACCCCGACGAGGCCACCCGGTCCCTGGAGATCGGCTACACCCAGCTCGGCCTGGCGTGGTGGCGCACCGGGATCAACACGGAGGCGAAGCTGCTGCTGCTCACCCGGGCCTTCGAGGAGCTGGACGCGATCCGGGTCACCTGGCAGACCAGCACGCTCAACGAACGCTCGCAACGGGCCATCGAACGGCTCGGCGCGACCCGGGAGGGCACCCTGCGGGCCAACCGCCGTCGCGCCGACGGCACCTGGCGGAACTCGGCGCTCTACTCGATGCTGGCCGACGAGTGGCCTAACGCACAGGTCAGGCTGCGGGAAAGGCTTCGTCCGGCGGCACCGGTGGGGTCATGATGTCCGACGTGCTGGGCATCACCGACATCTGGACGTACGTGCTGGGGACCGTGGCGATCGTCCTGCTCCCCGGGCCGAACTCGCTCTTCGTGCTCTCCACCGCCGCCCGGCGCGGGGTGGGGGTCGGTTACCGGGCCGCGGGCGGGGTGTTCGTCGGCGACTCGGTGCTGATGATCCTCTCCGCCGCCGGGGTGGCGTCGCTGCTCAAGGCGTACCCGCCGCTCTTTCTCGTGATCAAGTACGCCGGCGCGGCGTACCTCGGTTATGTGGGGTTGATGATGCTGCGCGGCGCCTGGCGGCGCTGGCGCGACCGCAACGACCCGACCACGCCGCGGCTCATCGACGCGGCGGAGCCCGCGGCGGTGCGCAGCCCGTTCCGGCGGGCGCTGGTGATCAGCCTGCTCAACCCGAAGGCGATCCTCTTCTTCATCTCGTTCTTCATCCAGTTCGTCGACCCCGGGTACGCCTGGCCGGCGCTGTCTTTCCTGCTGCTCGGCCTGATCGCCCAGGTGACCAGCGCGCTCTACCTGACCGCGCTGATCTTCGCCGGGACCTTCCTCGCCACCCAGTTCCACCGCCGTCGCCGGCTGGCTCTCACCGGCACCACCGCGATCGCCGCCCTCTTCCTCGGCTTCAGCATCAAGCTCGCCACCGCCTCCGTCTGACCACACGGCGGTCAGGTGCCGTCGCCGCCGCCGCCGATGCCGCCACTTCCGGCCGTGCCGCCCAGGCCGTAGCCGGGCGCGACCGGCTCGTCGGGGTGGCGGCTGACGTGCGCGGACTCACTGATCGCGGCGGACCAGTCGGCGTGCGCGGCGGCGGCCGCGTGCCGGTTGATGGCGTGCCGCAGCCACCCGTCCACGGTGGCCACCCAGTCCCGCCGGTCCTGACCCGCGTGCCAGACCCGGAACCGGCTGATGCTCTGGTGGGTGACCCCGGCCAGGGAGAGCCGCCGATCCAGCCAGAGCAGCACCTCCAGTCCCGCCGCGTTGGTCACGAAGATCAGTTCCAGCTCGGTGATCGGGCCGGCGTAGAGCGGCGCCACCCAGTAGCCCAGCCGCTCGTGGAGCGGCAGCGCCTGCTCCACCCCGGGCAGCCGGCCCTGCTGCAGGCCCGCCTGCCGCATCACGAAGCCCAGGGTCTCCAGCGCGGCGAGGATGTGCTGCTGGGTGGGGAGCGGGTGGACGAAGACCGGCACCATCGCGCCCTGGTCCAGGTCCGGATCCACCGACACCTCGGTACGCAGACCGGTGCGAAGACCCATCAGCGGCACCCCGCCGAAGATCGTCACCGGGGTCTCCCAGGGCAGCGGCAGCGCGAAGTCGACCGCCCGCCGCCGCCCCGCCGGCACCACGAACCGGCCGGCGATCGGCGCCTGGTGGTACTGCATCAGGCGGCGCGGCGAACCCGGATCCTCCGGTTCGGCCTGGGCGACCAGGCCGAGCCGCACGTGCCGGACCGGCACGTCCTCGCCCCCGGCGGCGAGCGTCACCCGCCCCGGCAGCCGCAGGCCCGGACGGGTGCTCGGGTTGGTCAGGGTGGTGCTCACCGACAGCCCGGTCCAGCCGGACTCCGACGACACCCCGGTCAGCCGCACCCCGCTCCCCCGTCCGCCGCCGCCGACCCGGCGGCATTCCCGGTCCCCGGCCCGGCACTCCTCGCCGGCCGGATCGACCGGCCGGCGCCGGGCCGGGGACCGGGTCACGGAAACCTGGCGGCCGGACGGTCGATCAGCGCAGGCGCCGGCCCCTCGGCACCGGGTCGGTCTCGTCGTCGAACTCGCCGATGACCTCCTCCAGCAGGTCCTCCAGGGCCACGAAGCCGATCGGCCGGGTCGGACCACCGCCGTTACGGACCAGCGCCAGCTGGGCCTGCCGGCCCCGCATCACCGCCACCGCCTCGGTGACCGAGGCCTCCCCGGGCAGGGTGAAGGCCGGGGTCATCAGCTCACCGGCGGTCGCCGGCCGGCCGGTGGTGACCGCCCGCACCGCCTCCCGGACGTGCACCAGCCCGCAGACCTCGCCGCCCGCGTCGAGCACGGCCAGCCGGGACCGGCCGCTGTCCCGGGACACATGCTCGATCCGCTCGGCGGTGTCGTCCCGGCGGACCGTGACGATCCGGTCGAACGGCTCCATCACCTGCGCCACCGTGGTGCCCTGCAGCTCCAGCATGCTGGTCAGCAGCTGGTGCTGCTCCGCGCCGAGCAGCCCGTGCTCGCGGGACTGCTCCAGCAGGATGCGCAGCTCGTCCGGGCCGTGCACCATGGCGAGCTGGTCCTGCTGACGCACGCCGACCAGCCGCAGCACCAGGTTGGCCAGCGCGTTCAGCGCGGAGAGCACCGGGCGGGCGACCCGGGCGAAGGCCCGGAACGGCAGCGCCAGCAGCGTCGCGGAGCGCTCCGCGTCGGTGATCGCCCACGACTTCGGGGCCATCTCGGCGACCACCAGGTGCAGGAACGTCACCAGGCCGAGCGCGAAGAGCAGCGCCACCAGGTGGCTGACCGCGTCCGGCAGGCCCACCACATGCAGCAGCGGGCTGAGCAGGTGCTCGATCGCCGGCTCGGCCAGGGCACCCAGGCCCAGGGTGCAGAGCGTGATGCCCAGCTGGGCGCCGGCCAGCATCAGCGACAGCTCGCGGACGCCGTCCAGCGCCGCCCGGGCGGCCCGCCCGCCGCCGGCCGCAGCGTGCTCCAGCCGGTACCGCTTGGAGGCCACCAGGGCGAACTCGGCGGCCACGAAGAACCCGTTCAGCGCCAGCAGCACCACGGAGAAGAAGAGCGCGAACCCGGGGCTCATGCCGCCTCCTCCCCGCGTGCGGCCCCGGCCATCCGGAGCCGGACGGAGTCGGCGACGTGCCGGTCCACGGCCAGCACCTCGACCAGGGCGCGCGGCTCGGCGTCGGGCTCGTCACCATCGGCGGCGAGGCTGATCTCCAGCCGGTCGCCGACCTCGGGCACCCGGCCGAGCTCCCGCATGACCAGGCCGGAGAGGGTGTCGTACTCGGGGGCCTCGGGCAGCGCGATGCCGGTGCTGTCGGCGACCTCGTCGATCCGCCAGCGGGCCGGCACCACCCAGGAGCCGTCGTCCTGCCGGGCCGGAGCCCGCTCCGGCGGGTCGTCCTCGTCGCGGATCGGCCCGACCAGCTCCTCGGCGATGTCCTCCAGGGTGATCACGCCGGCGAAGCCGCCGTACTCGTCGACCACGCAGGCGAGCTGCCGGTGGCCGACCCGGAGCCGGTCCAGCACCGTCGGCAGCGGCAGCGTCTCCGGCACCAGCAGCGGCGGTACGGCCACCGCGGCGACCCGGGTGGTCGCCCGCTCGGCCGGCGGCACGCCGAGCACGTCGGCGATGCCGACCACGCCCACCAGGTCGTCGACGCCCTCGGCGCCGCGGACGGGGAAGCGGGAGTGGCCGGTGTCGAGCAGTTCGACGATCCGGCTGACCGGCTCGTCGGCGCGTACGGTGTGCACGTCGACCCGGGGCACCATGGCCTCCCCGGCGGTCAGCTCGCGGAAGTCCAGGCCCCGGTCGAGCAGGTCGGACATCTCGGCGTCGAGGCGCCCCTCCTCGCGGGACTCGGCGATGATCTGCTCCAGGTCCTGCGGGGTGGCGCCGCTGGGCAGCTCCTCGATCGGCTCGATGCCGAGCCGACGCAGCAGCCGGACGGCGGCCCGGTCGAAGAGGGTGATCACCGGGCCGGCGAGCTTCAGGTAGATCAGGGTGGACCGGCTCAGCGCCCGGGCGAGCGACTCGGCACGGGCGATGGCGAGGTTCTTCGGGGCCAGCTCGCCGAGGACCATCTGCACCACGGTGGCGATGAGCAGGGCCAGCACCACCGACAGCGGCAGGCTGACCGCGGTGGACACCCCGGCGACGCCGAGCAGGTCGGCCAGCCCGGCGCCCAGGTACGGCTCGGCGACGTAACCGACCAGCAGGGCGGTCACGGTGATGCCGAGCTGGGCGCCGGAGAGCATGAACGACAGCCGGCCGGTCACCTCCAGGGCCCGGGCGGCGGCCACGTCGCCGGCGTCGGCGAGCTGCTTGAGCTTGCCGCGGTCCACGGCGACGTAACCGAACTCCTGGGCCACGAAGTAACCGGTGGCGGCGGTGAGCACGATGATGAGTACGAGACCCACGACGATCAGCACGGGAGGTTCAGGGCTCCCGGGGTCGTCGGGGCGAGGGGATGCCGGGCACGACCCGGCTGGCTACTGCTGCCCTCCTGGGCAGAGGAGTCGATCATGTGACCATTTTATCCGCGCTGCCTGGACGCCCGCTGAGGGTGGCGCAGTTGTCCGGTTCCGCCCGGTCAGCGCTCGGCCAGCTCGTCCGTGTCGAGGAGAGCCCGGTCGACCCGACCCGACCGGTACGCGGCCCGGCCCACCATCTGGGCGGCGACCGGCGCGGTGGCCAGTTGGAAGACCGCCACCAGCGCCAGCATGCCCAGGTCCGACGGTGTACGCAGCCGCAGCGCCACCCCGGCCAGCAGGAGCAGCACGCCGAGCACCTGCGGCTTGGTGGCGGCGTGCATCCGGTCCAGCACATCCGGGAAGCGCAGCACGCCGATCCCGGCGGCCAGGCTGAGCAGCGCCCCGGCGGTCAGGCAGGCCGCACCGAGCCAGTCCGCGACGACTCCCATCACGCCTCCTCGCGGACGGCGAAGCGGACCATGGCCACCGAGCCGACGAAGCCGAGCAGGGAGAGCACCACCAGCACGGGCAGCGTGGTGGCGTGCCGGTTGACCGCCGCCTCGGCGCCGACCGCGCCGAGCATGGTGGAGAGCAGCAGGTCGGCGGCGACGACCCGGTCCAGCAGCGACGGCCCCCGGTAGATGCGGGCCAGGGCGAGCAGCGCGGTGACCGACAGCAGCACGGTCAGCACGACGGCGAGGAGCGTGGTCACGGGTTCTTCCTCCGGTCGACGGGTTCGGTGTGCAGCTGGCGTACCTCGGCGGGCGAGCCGATCGCGCGGACGAGGCGCCGCTCGACGGCGCGGATCCGGTCGCGGCCCGCGTCCAGGTCCTCCGGGCCGCGGACGTCGAGCACGTGCACGTAGAGGACGCCGAGGTCCCGGTCCACCTCGAGGATGAGGGTCCCCGGGACCAGGGAGATCACCTCGGCGGTGAGCGCCAGGTTGAGGTCGGTACGGACCCGCAGCGGCACCGCGATGATCGCACCGCGCGGCCGGCAGCCGGGGCGGACGGCGATCGCGGCGACGTGGACGCTGGCGCGGACCAGTTCACCGGCGAAGGTGACCGCCAGCACGAGCAGCGCCCCGGGACGGATCCGGCCGCCGAAGGTGACCGGCGGCAGCGGGAAGAAGATCAGCACGGCGGCTCCGACGACCAGCCCGCCGAGCACGTTGCCCCAGGAGAGGTCCCCCCAGAGCAGCAGCCAGATGAGCACCAGCCAGCCGAGCGCGGCCGCCTGGTCCCGCCGCCGGCCGCCGCGCCCGCGCCCGACCGCCGCCGGCTGCGGGCCGGCCCCGCTGCCCCGGTCGGGCGGCGGACCGGACGGCCCGGCGTCACCGCGGGCCGGCGGAGGACCCGCCGGTCCGGACCCGTCACGCCCGGACGGGCCACCGCCCGTCACGGCACGCCGTTCGGGAACACGGCCCGCACGTACGGGGTGCGTGCGCGCAGGTCGGCGGCGGCGTCCGCGGTGACCCCGAAGAGCGGCCCGGCGGCGAGGGTCAGGGCCACACCGAGCGCGACCAGGGCGGCGGTCGCGCCGACCATCAGCGCCGGCAGCCGTACGGTCGGGCCGGTGGTGGCCAGCCGCGGCGCCCGCCAGAACGCGATGTTCCACACCCGTGAGGCGACGTAGAGGGTGAGCAGGCTGGTCACCGTCCCGGCCCCGACCAGCACCCCGGGGAGCACCCCGCGCGCCGCCACGCCGGCCTGGAGCAGGCCGAGCTTGCCGAGGAAGCCGGAGAAGGGCGGAATGCCGGCGAGGTTCATCGCCGGGACGAAGAACAGCACCGCGAGCAGCGGGGCGACCCGGGCCAGCCCGCCGAGGCGGCGCAGGTCGGTGCTGCCGGCCCGCTCCTCGACCAGGCCGGCGACCAGGAAGAGGGTGGTCTGGATGGTGATGTGGTGCACCACGTAGAAGATCGCCCCGGAGAGGCCGGCGACGCTGCTCAGCGACACCCCGAAGATCATGTAGCCGATGTGACTGACCAGGGTGAGCGAGAAGAGCCGCTTCATGTCGGACTGGGCCACCGCGCCGAGGATGCCGACCACCATGGTCAGCCCGGCCACCACCATGAGCAGCCGGTCGGCCTGACCGCCGGGGAAGAGCAGCGTCTCGGTGCGGATGATCGCGTACACGCCGACCTTGGTGAGCAGGCCGGAGAAGACCGCGGTGACCGGGGCCGGGGCGGTGGGGTAGCTGTCCGGCAGCCACGCGGAGACCGGGAAGACCGCTGCCTTGATGCCGAAGGCGAGCAGCAGCATCAGCTGCAACCCCAGCCGTACGCCGTCCGGCAGGCCGTCCAGCCGGCCGGCGAGCTGCGCCATGTTGAGGGTGCCGGTGGCCGCGTACACCATCCCCACCGCGGCCAGGAAGATCATCGAGGAGAGGACGCTGACCACCACGTACGTCGAGCCGGTCCGGATCCGGGTCTCGGTGCCGCCGAGGGTGATCAGGACGAAGCTCGCCGCCAGCAGGATCTCGAAGCCGACGAAGAGGTTGAACAGGTCGCCGGCGAGGAAGGCGTACGTCACGCCGGCGGTCAGCACCAGGTACGTGGGGTGGTAGATGCTCACCGGTGCGGTCTCGCTGGTCTCCCCGCGACCCTGACCGATGGAGTACAGCAGCACGCAGAGCGTCACCGCCGAGGAGACCACCAGCATCAGCGCGGCGAGCTGGTCGGCGACCAGCACGATGCCCACCGGCGCCGGCCAGCCGCCCGCCTGCACCACCACCGGCCCGTGCCGGTACGCCTCGACCAGCAGCGTCACCGCGACCGCCAGGGTGGTGGCGAGGCCGACCACGCTGACCGACCGTTGCAGCCCGGGCCGGTTGGCCAGGATCAGCGTCAGCGCGGCGCCGAGCAGCGGCACCACCACCGGCAACGGCACCAGCGCCGGCGTCACGGCTGGTCCCCCCGGCGCAGCCGACGCAGCGCGGGCCCCGGGTCCACCTGTTCCGGGTCGCTGTCCGGGCCCTCGCCGCCGAGGTCCGCGGTGGACACCTCGTTCCGCTCGGCGAGCCGGACGATCTGCCGGTCCTCCAGGTCGTCCTGCACCTCGTCGTCGCCGCTGAGATACCAGCTCCGGTACGCGACCGCGAGCAGGAACGCGGTCAGCCCGAAGGTGATCACCACGGCGGTGAGCACCATCGCCTGGGGCAGCGCGTCGCTCATCCCTTCGGTCGGCGCGGTGCCCACCACCGGGGCGACCCCGGACCGGCCGCCGAGCAGGATCAGCAGGTTCACCCCGTTGCCGAGCAGGATGACCCCGAGCAGGATCCGGCTCAGGCTGCGCTCCAGCAACAGGGTGACGCCGGTGGCCACCAGCACCCCGACGGCGATCACCAGCACCAGGGTGGGTCCCGCCCCGCCCGCCCTCACCGCGCCACCTCTGTTC
>NZ_JAPFQV010000042.1:0-57801 GCF_033804685.1 Micromonospora sp. RTP1Z1 | reverse complement strand
GGCCAGGATGAAGTGCTGGAAAATCCTGCGCGACTACCGCCGCGCCGCCCGCACATTGACCGACGCCGCTTCCGGCATCGCCCACCTCCACAACATCGCCCTCGCCGGCTGACGGCCAGTCCGGCGCCGGGCAACGCCTTCAGCGAGTTACGAGACGTCCCTTAGCCAGGGTCTGCCCCCGGCCAGCCCGGGGCTTCCTGCGGAGTCGGGGCCAGGTAGCCCGCCAGCGGCACCGTATCCGTCGTAGTTGCTTTACAGGCCATCGGCTTACCAGTCACTATCACCCCGCACCTTCTGGCCCAGGGCCCCGCCAACCATGACCCGTTTACCAACGCTGTCGGTTCTGTCATGGACTGACCGGCTTCTGGAGGTAGAGCATGCTCATCGTCACGGTGCTGATGATTATTGCGGGGCTGGCTGCAATAGTCTGGGTTGCCAACTGGCCCTTCAACACGCCATGGGAGAAGGAGCTCAGTCCCGAAGAACGTCGGATTAAGGCCGCGCACAATCGGCGCCATCACCGCACTGTGGCACGCGGAATATTGCCCATTCTTGCCATCGTGTTCGGGATTGCATCGGTGAGCCTTTTGTCAGGCCCGAAAAGTGATCCGTTCGCGGCGGTAGTCATGGGCGTGTGTTCGGTTGTGTGCGTAGGCGTATTCGGTGCGCTGATCGAGAGGGGACGCAGGCGGCGCTCTTCGACACGGCGATGAACTCCCTAGACGGCGACGGGCACGGGTGCGGGACTGTCAGACGGGCATACTGATCATGTGAACGAGGATGCCGAGTTAGCGATCGAGGCAGTACGACGCTACGCCGCCGCTCTGGAGCGCATTCGGTCGCGCTTGCTCGATGCCTACCCAGATTTCGGTTGCATCTTGGATCTGATGGTGGCAGTGAGGCATACGCAAGTGCTGGCTCGGGAGGGCAAGTCGAGCACGGGTATCGAGTACTCGGTTCACGGCGCTGGCTGTCGGATGACGGATGAGCAAGGCCGGGAGGTCGACGTCGACCTGGTCGACGGTATCGAGGCATTCGACGCCTGGCGAATCAAGTGGTTCCTAGACGAGCAGTCGGACGCCCGCCCCTCAGTCGAGGAGCTGGGTAGGGCATGCTCCTACCTTTCGAGGCTGGGCGAACTGCGAGAGGTGCGGGTCGGCCGCTGGCACGGCCTGCCGGAACGCTGATTCGAGCCACTCACCGTCAGTTTGGAAGAACGTGCTCAACAGGTTGTGATGCCCGAAAGGCCTGCTCGTGGCGGCCCCCCGCTTATCTCTCGTGCCCGCCCGTGACCGCTCGGCCCTGTGGCTACAGGCCTGTGGACGGCCCGTGATGGGAAGAGGGATCAAGCGGGTTCTCCGGCGTTCCCCCCACCAGTGCAGTTGGTGTCGACTGAGACGTAGCGGCCTCGGGAGGATCGAGGAACCACCGACGCGAGCACCCCGGCAAGAGGAGCAGGCCGACGAGCGCCAGCGGCAGGCCGACCGAGAAAGTCCGGCCGGCGACGCTCAGGCCTGGGTGCGTCGCCCCGGTGTAGAGATTCACGACCGCAAGGATCACGACTAGCCACCGAGCGAGCGAGTTCCCACGGAGTAGTCCGTAAGCCAGAACCAGCATCAACCCGCCGACTAGAACGCTAGCGAGGACCTGGGCGAGCACGTCGCCGCGGGTTCCCGGTATCGGGATAGCGGCCACAACGGCCCGGATGACCATGGCGATGGAAGCCGCCAGAATCGGTGCGGGAGGTCGACCCTTCGCTGTGTTGATCACTCGGTCATGTTAGAGGCGGATCTCCTCGTCGGGCAGTCGCCAGACCGTCCAGCCTCCCCGGACGGGGACAAGGTGGAGCGCCCTACGTCCGAACGACCTTGGCCCCGTCCGGGGAGGCTGGTAGCCCTTGTGGTGCCCGGCGAGGTGATCCGCCCGGCCGATCTCTGAGGAGGGCCGGGGTTCGGGGCAGAGCCCCGAGGTCTTCCAGCTCCTGGTCGTCTCCAAGCGTGGCCGGCCGGCCCGGCCGATGCCGGCCGGAGGTCGCCAGCAGGCCGGGGCCGGGCCGGCGCGGCCCGCTTGCGGGCCGCCTTGATCCTCTAAGAGGGCGTCTTGGTCGGGTTGGATCTAATACACGCCGGTTGATGCCTTGCTGGGCTCGAGCGGAGCGGTTCGCGATGATCGATGTATGACGACTCCTCGCCGTCCGTATCGCACTGATCTGTCCGATGCCCGGTGGGCGTTGATCGAACCGACCATGACCGCCTGGCGGGCGGCTCAGGGCGGCTTGGGTCTCAAGAAACCGGTGCATGACCTGCGGGAGATCGTGAATGCGATCCTGTACGTCAACCGCACCGGGATCGCGTGGGAGTACCTGCCGCACGACTTCCCGCCGTACAAGACCGTGCACTCGTACTTCACCCGGTGGGCCGCCGACGGCACTACCGAGACGATCCACAACCTGCTGCGCGGCAAGGTCCGCCAGGCCGCGGGCCGCTCCACCGAGCCGACAGCGGCGATCATCGACTCGCAGAGTGTCAAGACCAGCAACAACGTGCCCGAAAACTCGCAAGGCATCGACGCCGGCAAGAAGATCAAGGGCCGCAAGCGGCATCTGGCCACCGACGTCCTCGGCCTGCTGCTGGTCGTCATCGTCACCGCCGCCAGCGTTTCGGACACCGCCGCCGGCCGCGACGTCATCGACCACCTCGCCGCCACCCACCGTCACATCAGCACGGTATGGGTCGACGCCGGCTACCGCGCCACCGTCATCGAACGCGGCGCCGCCCACCACATCGACGTCCAGGTCGTGGCGAAAACCCCAGGCCAAAAGGGCTTCCAACCGCTACCCAAACGATGGGCCATAGAACGTACCAACGGCTGGATCATGCTTCATCGCCGACTCGTCCGCGACTACGAAACGTCACCTGAACACTCCCGCGCCCACATCCACTGGGCCATGATCGACAACATGAGCCGTCAACTGACCCACGAATCGACCCCATCCTGGCGCGATGACCACCCCGAAACAGACACATCCCTACACACCTAGACGGGATGCCCTCTAAGAGGTCTATTCGGCAATTGGGGCAGGACCCCGCTATCCCGTCACGGCAGATGCCACGCTCAGGCATCCCCTGCTCCGCTTGTATGAGGAGTAGGAGTAGGACCCAGCGTCCTCTCGCTGCTCAACTCTCGGTAGGCGGCAAGGATGGCCTCGGCTCGCTCGGTGAAGTCAGCGGCTGGGTCGGTGCGAGTTGCCGAGATGGCGGCCTCGGCAATGCCCGTGTCTACCCGGGCGAGAGTACGCCGTGCCCGTTCGGCAGCCGCGCGACTGCGCCGTCTCTTCGCCTCTTCGGTGGCGATCGCGCTGCTGTGCAGCGCGAGGCTGTTCAGGCGCCCTAGCCGCTGCTCGACTTCGGTCTGGATGGCTTGCAGCTGTTCGGCCAACAGGGCGTGTCGAACATCGAGTTCACCGTGCAGAGGATCACCCTCGGCCAGGCCCACTGTGGAGCGGTGAGCTGCCCGTTGCAGATCCATCAGGCGACCTTGATCGCGCATGAGGCAGGCCAAGTCCCAACGGGCCGTCTGAATGACGAACCGCACCTCATTGCGGCTAAGCGTGCTCGCGTTGGGTAGATGCCTGACGATGGCGTCACAGGCTTGGTCTACCTGCTGCCAGCGATAACGATCAGCGATGAGCACGTAGCGCGCAGTTGATCTCGCTATCCACCCGGCCACCCAGACGACAGCAACTACAACCGCTAGCGCGATGGCCGCCTTGATATTGAAATTGACGAGGACTCCGTATACGAGCAAAGCGCACACTGTGATCAGTTGGAGGCATAGGGTTGCGGACGGTCGGAGCAGTGGCGCCAGGATTCGCGTCCTCGGTGAGCCGTAGACTCGGATCGGGCCCGTGTGCGCACCCATCTGCTTAGCTCCTCGGCACTCCTGCAGTCTGCGCCAGCTGCCAATCCGTAGGCGCTATTCGCCAACGAACGATACCGCGACCGTGCCAGCTCCTCCGGCACCGAGGCTGCGGCTTGGAGGTCGGTCCCGATCGTCAAGATCTTGAGCCCAGGGTGGAGTGTCGGAAGGTGAGGATAGAAGGTCCGCAAATGCGCCTCGGCAACGATCTTGCGCGGCTGGACATGGCTCGGACCGGTGAAGACACCTGGCGGGTCACCACGGACTGGTGCTCTCGGCTGACGGCCGACTTCACCGCGTACCTCACCGACGCTGAGGTGGTGGACTTCGCGGAGGAGATGCTCTCCCGCTTGGGCGCGGCGTCGGGTGCGAGCTTCTCGGCGGCAGTGACCCCCGGCCGCAACAATCCCCTGGTGTTGAAGGCAGAGCCCGTCGAGGACGGTTTCGCCTTCTTCGTTCGCTTGACTCGCAATGGTGGCGACGGCGCCTGTCACCTGCAGATGGAATTCGATCCGATCCCGATCGAGGACCTGCGTGAGGCGTTCCACGCGCTGCACGCGGCTCTGGTGGTCTGACGGTTGGTTCTATTCACGAATCCCGACAGCAGATGTACGGCACTTCGGGAGGCGGCCCGCCGCTGCCGAAGTCGATGTTCACGAGAACGGGAGGCATCCCGTTCCTAGTACGGCAGCCGCCGTTTGAGATGTCGCTGGCGGGGGCCGGGTAGACGAGGTGCGGCCACCGCGTGATCGTCTGTCTGCTGTGGACATAACTTCAGATCTGGCGGTGGCCGCGTGCCACAGCGTAAACCCTGCCCGCTGGCGGCAGGTCCTGGCCGGGGTGTGCGATGCGTTCGCGGGCCGGTTCGGGCGGGTCGAGCCGCGGCGGTCGGCGGCGGCGTTCGTGACGGGGCTGCTGGCCGATATCGAGGTCAAGACGTGCTGGCAGTTGGCGGAGCAGGCCGGGCACGACCGGCCGGATGCGATGCAACGGTTGTTGTATCGGGCGGTGTGGGACGCCGACGCCGTCCGCGACGATCTGCGGGCGGTGGTCGTCGGCCGGTTCGGTGACCCGGACGCGGTCCTGGTCGTCGACGAGACCGGAGACCTGAAGAAGGGCGTGCACACGGTCGGGGTGCAACGCCAGTACACCGGCACCGCCGGCCGGATCGAGAACGCGCAGGTGGGAGTGTTCTGCGGCTATGCCAGCCGGCATGGACACACGCTGATCGACCGCAGGGTCTACCTGCCGGTGTCCTGGACTGATGACCGGGACCGCTGCCAGGCCGCCGGGGTCCCCGACGAGGTCGAGTTCGCGACGAAGCCCGAGCTGGCCGCCGACATGATCACCGCAGCCCTCAACGCCGGCGTCCCGGCCGGATGGGCGGCCGCGGACGAGGCCTACGGCAACAGCAGCGCCTTCCGCGCCCACCTGCGCGAACACCGGCTGGGCTATGTCCTGGCTGTGTCCCGCAGCCACCTGGTCCCCCTCGACGGCGGCAAGACCCGGGTTCGGGCTGACCGAGTCGCCGCCGAGCTACCGGCCTCGGCGTGGCAGCGCCGCAGCGCGGGAGTCGGGTCGAAAGGGCCACGCTTCTACGACTGGGCCTGGCTCGACGACGTCTGCACCGACGTCGACCCCGACGACGGCGGCCACCACAGCATGCTGATCCGCCGCAACACCACCACCGGTGAACTGGCCTTCTACCGCTGCTGGACCCCGCAACCGGCCACCCTGGCCCAACTCGTGCGGGTCGCCGGCATCCGTTGGACGGTCGAGGAAAGGTTCCAGGCCGCCAAGGGCCAGGTCGGCCTCGACCAGCACCAGGTCCGCCGCTGGGACTCCTGGCACCGCTTCACCACCCTCGCCCTGGCCGCCCTCGCCGTCCTGGCGATCTGCGCCGCCGCCGCCGCCGACCACGACCCCACCGACACAGGACTGATCAAGCTCACCGTCAACGAGATCCGCCGGCTGATCAACACCCTCGTACTCCGGCCAACCCGCAACCTCGCCCACCGTCTGCGCTGGTCACAGTGGCGGCGCCGCCATCAAGCCCGAGCCCGACAATCCCACTACACCCGACGCCTCAACCTCGAACTCCAGCCATGATCCCGAACGGCGGCTGCCGTACTAGCAGGCGTGGCTTGTAGGGCCCGGCCCCGTAGGTGAGGGTGGGGCCCGGGCCGGTGGGTTGATCGGTCCGCGAGTCTTCATCGCTGCCGAGTCTGCTGATTAGCTGGCCGACATGACTGAGCTCGGACCCGTCGCCTGGCCGACTGAGCCGATCCGGACCGAGAGGCTCGTGCTCCGTGAGTCCGAGGCCCGGGACCGTTCGGCGTTCATCGAATTGCTGGCGTCGCCAGAGGTGCACACCTACCTCGGCGGCCCCCGGCCCCGTGACGAGCTTGAGCGCGAGATGCCCGGGGCGCCCGAGCGGTGGCCCGGGAGTTTCGTCGTTGATCTCGACGGGGCGATGATCGGCCAGATCCTGCTCAGGAGAGCAACGGGGCACCGTCGGCCGGCTGCCGCGGGGAAGGCCGATCTCGGCTACCTGTTCCTGCCGCGGGCGTGGGGATTCGGGTACGCCGCCGAGGCGTGCGCGGCGGCACTCGACTGGTTCGACGGCGTCCTTCCCGGCGAGCCGGTGGTGCTCACCACCCAAACCGCCAACGTCGGCTCGATGCGCCTCGCGGCAAAGCTGGGGTTCACCGAGGTAGAGCGGTTCCAGGCCTGGGACGCCGAGCAGTGGCTCGGCCTGCGGTCCCCGGTCACGCCGTCTGCTTGAGCTCGTGCTCGACGGCACTGCTAGGACGGAGCCCAGCGCTGTTGAAACTCATGAACATCTCACCAGGCGGACACGGCCGAACGCCTCCCGAAACGCTGTCGAAGCGCTGTCCGTTCTCGTGGACGAAGCCAGACGGTCTGGGGCGCGGTGTGGTCAGACTGCCATTGTGAGTGGGCGTCCGCCCCAGCGGATGCCTTTCTCGCTGCGGATGCGGGCGCGTTCGCGGCGCTGGGCTGCGAGAACGTCGGGGTGACGGGCGTTGGCGTTGCGCCAGCGCAGGTAGGCGTGCAGGGCCCGGGTCTGGACGGTGTGGTTGCGGTGGTGGGGAGTTGGCGATCGTGAGCTGCCGCAGTGGCCCGAAGTGGGCCTCGATCGGGTTGGCCCAGGACGCGTAGGTCGGGGTGAAGCACAACTCGACCCGCGTCTTCTTCGCCCAACGCCGGATCATCTCGCCCTTGTGGGCGGACAGGTTGTCCAGGATCACGTAGATGGGAGCGCCGTCCGGGCGGGCCGCGCGGATCGACCCCAGCGCGGACAGCGTGTTCGGATGGCCACCGCCTCCGAGGAACCGCACGGCGAGGGCGAAGAGGTCGTGGGCTCAACCCTTGGTGCTTGGGCGGATCCCTGCGGGAGAGTTGGCCGTTCGCCGTCGCGCCGGCGCGGCGCTATCGCTTCGGGCGTTGCTGCCGGTTCTGACCCATCCCGCCCTGGATCGCCTCCCAGACGCTCCGGCCCGCCTGGCGCAACGTCTCGCTGGCCTGGCCGGCCACCTGAGCCGCCCCGGAGGCTCCCGGCGGCCGGGCGCCGGCCTGCCCGCCCGTGGGGCGTTCACCCTCGCCGCGACCCGGTCGTTCCCCGGTCTCCGCCCCACCGGTACCGGGGGACGGCGTCCCGGCCCTGGAATCCGGCTTCCCGGTCTCCGCCTCAGCCACGGGTGACCCGGCCCGGTCGCCGCCGGACGGTCGGTCGGTCGGGGCCGGGGGTCCCTGCCCGGCGGACCCGGTCGGCGGCTGCGGGGGCCGGGCGCCAGACGGCGGCCCGGGCGCATTGGGCGTCGGCTCGCCGGCCCGCTCCCGCAGCGACCGGTCCGCCACCGCACCCACCGCACCGACCTGCTGACCCGCCTGGCCAGGCTGCTGCACTGCCTGGCCGGCCTGCTGCACCGCCTGGCCGACCAGCGGGCCCGCGACCCCGGCCAATTGCTGGGCGGACCGGCTGACGTCGTCGACGCTGGTCTCCACCGTCCGCGCCAGTGCCTCGATGACCTGCGGATTGCGGTCGATCGTGCTGAGCGCCCGGTCCAGGATCGTCACCAGCTTCTCCAGCCGCACCTTGAGCAGCGCCTCGGCGTGCACGCCGGTGATGTCCAGTTCCACGCCCTCCAGGTGCACCCGCACCCCGGCATCGAGCTGGAGCAGGTTGGCCAGCCGGGCGCGCAGCGACAGGTCCGCGTCGAGCCCGTCGACCGCCAGCCGGATCGAGTCGACCGACACCGCCGGGACGTCGAGCAGGACGTCCGGCTCGGTCGACCCGGACTGGCGGGCCAGCCGCTCGCTGGTCGGATCCGGTTCCCGTTCAGTCGCTCCGCTCTCGCTCATGCTCTCCGCTCCCAGCTGGCCCGATGCGTCTGGCCGGATCAGCCGCGGTTACCCGCTTTCCCGCCGGCCACCCGTGGCGGCGGCGGGCCGGCCGTACGCCCGGAACGGCCCGGACGCCGCGACCGCGGAGTGCGGTCTCCCGCTGTCCGGAAGCGGGCACACCGCGAAGCTGCACACGGAGGCATCAGCCGGTATGGTCCGGGCCTATGGGACAGGAGATGGCCGATCCGGATGAGGTCCGTCAGGATGTCGCCCGGTTCTCGCTACGCAGCAGCCTCCTCGCCCCAGCCTCCGCAGAGCGGGCGTTCGAGGTGTTCACCGGGGCGCTGACCGACTGGTGGGTACGCGAGTACACCTGGTCCGGCCCGGAAGCGCTGGCCGAGCTGGGAATCGAACCACGCGCCGGCGGCATGCTCTACGAGATCGGCCCGTACGGCTTCCGGGGCGACTGGGGTCGGGTGCTCACCTGGGACCCGCCGCGCCGGCTGGTCTTCACCTGGCAGCTCGGCCCGGACCGGGTGCCGGTACCCGATCCGGCGCGGGCCAGCGAGGTCGAGGTCCTCTTCGCCCCCGAGGGCGACGGGCTGACCCAGGTGGAGGTCGAGCACCGGCACTTCGACCGGCACGGCACGGCGGCCGAGGGCTACCGCGAGGCGCTGACGGCCGGCTGGCACGAGCTGCTCTGCCGCTATCTGGCGACGGTGGCCCGGAGCGGGACCTGACCGGACCGCCCGCCGGGGCTCAGCCCAGGTGGGCGGCGATGCCTCGTGCCGTCGCCGGGCCAGTGGTCACGCCGGTGCCCCCCAGGTGGGCCCGGCGACCCGCCTCGAGGCCGGGGCCGAAGCCGGTGCCGGCCAGCCGGCGGGGCGCCGCGGTCCGTAGCCGCGGGTAGACCTCGGCGAGCCGGTGCCGCACCCGGTCGGAGCGGTCGGCCAGCACCAGCGCCGTCGAGGGCGCGCCGGACCCGGCGACCGCGTCGGCCTCGGCGGCCCGCAGCCGGTCGCCGACCACGTGGGCGAAGCCGGCCAGCCAGGTACGCCGGAAGGCGGCCGGATGCTCACCGGCCGGTACGACGGCGCCGGCCAGGCCGTGCGCGGCCTGTACCAGCAGCGAGGTGAAGAGCAGCTCGACCCGTTCCAGGTCGCTGGCGAAGCCGAACAGGTGCATGGCGAAGCCGTTGCCCTGCCGGCGGCGTACGCAGCGGCAGCGGAGCGGTTCGGCGACGGCGGCGAGCAGGCCGGCCTTGTCCCGGGCGTACGGGGCGACCAGGTCGACCACCCGGTCGCCGACCGGGTCGGTGGCCGGGTCGCGGGCGGCGAGCAGCGCCCGGTCCACCCCGTAGCGGGCGATCAGCTCGGTGGCCTTGGCGGTGAAGGCCGCCGACTCGGCGGGCGTGCAGGCCGGATCCTCGGCCTGGGCGAGCAGCTTGCGGACCTTGCTGAGCATCGCCTCGGACATACCATCACAGATACCACAGCGGTAGGACGCGGACGGGATGAGGCAGCGCGGAGATCGACGGTTACCCTCTTCACGCTCACGCGTTCTGAGCCCGCGGCGAGTGGCGCCCGTCCCCCCGGCGGGCGCCGCGCGCGGTCAGCCGGCCCGGCTGCGCAGCGTCGCCACGGTCGAGCCGGCGAGGGTGAGCAGGCAGTCCGGCAGCAGCCCGTCGGCCATCGCCGCGCCGAAGAGCGCCTCGCCGGTGTCGGCGTCGGCGTTGGCGTACGCGCTGACGAACCGGGCCACCCAGCGGGTGTCGTAGTCGGCTTGGTCGATGCCGGGGAAGTCGAGCGCGCAGGAGGCCCCCGCGGGGGCGGTGTCGCCGACCATGGTGCCGGCCAGGCACCAGGCCACCCCGTACGCCCCGGCCAGACCGGCCCGGTCGACCACCGCGTCGAAGGTGCCCACCACCGCGTCGCCGTCCCCGGCCAGCGCCGAGCGGAGCACGGCGGTCGCATCGTCCAGCGTCTGCTGTGCTTCGTCGGTCACGTGCGGCACAGTAGGACGGCCGGTCAAGCGGTGACCAGGGCACGGTCCCGTCGTCACTCTCCGTACGGTGATCGGTCGGCCTCCCGACCGCACCGGCCTCCACGGTCCCGCCGTCCGCGCCGGCACGCTAATGTGCCTGCGGACCGTTGGCGGAGGAAGGACGACCATGCTCGTATCACGCGGTTCGCGCGCGGCCGTGATCACAGCCTGTGCGGGGCTACTGCTCGCCACCAGCGCCTGCGGCAGCGACAAGAGCGAAGGGGGCGCCACCACCACCCAGGTGCGCCTCTACGGCTCCGACGGCAACATGCTCAACTCGTACGCGGATGGACTGAAGGACCGCGCCGACCTTGTGAACGGGATGAAGGGCACCACCCCGCTGACCCCGTTGCCGGAAAGCTTCAAGGAACGGCTACTCGCCGTAGACCCGAAGCTGACCGACTACCTCTACTCCGCGGAGACGTACGACGCGGTGGTGATCAGCGCTCTGGCCGCCCAACTCGCCGGCAGCACCGACCCGGCGGCGATCGCGAAGCAGATCGTGGGGGTGACCACCGGCGGTCAGCTGTGCGAGGACCCGGCGACCTGCCTGGGGCTGGCCCGGCAGGGGCGGGACATCGAGTACCGGGGGGTGTCGCTCACCCGGGCGGGCTTCACCGACGCCGGCGAGCCGGCCACGGCCAGCTACGCCACCCTGCACTTCGACGACCAGAAGATCGACGACGGCAAGACCGAGTTCGTCGGCGCGGGCGACGAGTCGGGGGCGAGCACCAAGGCACCGCCCCGGGCGAAGAAGCAGCACGGTGGCAAGTCGGACAAGAGTGACGGCTCCCCGCTGGTCCTCGGCGGGCTGCTGCCGAAGACCGGTGACCTGGCACTGGCCTACCCGCCGATGGCGGCCGGCGCGGCGCTGGCCGTCAAGGAGGTCAACGCGGCCGGCGGGGTGCTCGGCGAGCCGATGGTCTGGATCGACGGCGACGACGGCACCAACCCCGATGTCGCGAAGGCCACCGTCGCGTCGCACATCGCCGCGGGCGTGCAGGTGATCATCGGCGCGGGCGCCTCGGGCATCTCCCGCGCGGTCCTGCCGGACGTGGTCGCCGCCGGGCGGGTGCTCTTCTCGCCGTCGAACACCGACGCCGGTCTGACCACGGTGGACGACAAGGGGCTGTACTTCCGCACCGCCCCGTCGGACAGCCTGCAGGGCCGGGCGCTGGCCGACGTGATCCTGCGCGACGGGCCGCACAAGATCGTGCTGCTCGCCCGGAAGGACTCCTACGGCGAGGGCCTCCAGGGCAACGTCCGCACCGAGCTGGAACGGGCCGGCCTCGGCGCCGACCGGGTCAAGCTGCTGACGTACGAGCCGCCGGCCGACGCGAAGGCGCCGCCGGTCGACTTCACCGGCATCGCCAAGGAGATCAAGGACTTCGGGGCGGACGCCGTGCTGGTCATCGGCTTCGGCGAGTCGGCGGGGGCGATCACCGCGCTGGCCGATGCCGGGGTGCAGATCCGGCACTGACCGACGACGAAGGCCGCACCGGGCGAACCGGTGCGGCCTTCGTCGTGTCCGGGTCAGCGCGGCCGGCGCCGCTCCAGGAACTCGGTCATCCGCCGGTGCTTCTCCTCGTCCTCGAAGAGCACCGCCTGGCTGACCAGGTCGAGCTGCGGGTGGGCGGCCGGCGGGGCGTCCACGGCCAGCTTGGTCAGCCGCAGCGCCAGCGCCGAACCCTTGGCCATCTCGTCGAGCAGCCCGTGCGCGGTGGGCAGCAGCTCGGCGGGCTCGGCCACCACCCGGTTGACCAGCCCGATCCGCAGCGCCTCGTCGGCGTCCACCCGCCGGCCGGTGAAGAGCAGCTCCTTGGCCCGGGCCTCGCCGATCAGCGCCGGCAGGCGGTGCGTCGCGCCCGCGCCGGCCAGGATGCCCAACCGCACCTCGGGTTGGCCGAAGACCGCCCGGGCCGTGCATACCCGCAGGTCGCAGGCGTACGCCAGCTCGGCGCCGCCGCCCAGCGCCGGACCGTCCACGGCCGCCACGGTCGGCATCGGCAGCGCCCGGATCCGGGCGAAGGCGGCCGAGTTGATGGCGGCGAGGGCGTCGAGCCGGCCGCGCTCGCGGAGCTGGCCGATGTCCGCCCCGCCGGCGAAGATGCCGTCGGCCCCGCCGGTGAGCAGCAGCAGCCGGGGCCGGGCCTCCAGTTCGGCGCAGACCGCGTGCAGCTCGCCGATCAGGTCGGCGTCGATGGCGTTGCGCTTCTCCGGCCGGTCGAGCGTCACCACCAGCCTGTCGGGCAGTTCCTCGACGCGTAGGCCGGTCACCGTGCCTGCCTTTCGTTCGCGACTGCGGGGCTCGCAAGCTCACTCCTCGCGCTCACCGCTTCACCCCGTTCTCCCAGCGGTAGAAGCCCTGGCCGGACTTCCTGCCCAGCTTCCCGGCGGCCACCATCTCCTCGAGCAGCGGCGGCGGCGCGAACCGGTCACCGTACGCTGCCTGGAGCGTACGGGCGATGTCGAGCCGGACGTCGAGTCCGACCAGGTCGGTCAGCTCCAGCGGGCCGACCGGGTGCCGGTAGCCGAGCACCATCGCCTTGTCGATGTCGGCGGGGCTGGCCACCCCGTCGGCGACCATCCGGATCGCCTCCAGCCCGAGGGTGACCCCGAGCCGCGAGGTGGCGAAGCCGGGCATGTCGCGTACGACGACGGGGTCCTTGCCCAGCCGGCCGGCGAGCGCGACGGCCGCGTCGGTGGTCTCCGGCGCGGTGGCCGGGCCGACCACGATCTCCAGCAGCGCCATCGCCCAGACCGGGTTGAAGAAGTGCAGGCCGAGGAACGCCTCCGGCCGGTCCAGCCCGGTGGCGAGGTCGGCGATCGGGATGCTGGAGGTGTTGCTGCCCAGCAGGACGGGTCGCCGGGCGGCGGCGTCGCGGAGCACCGACCGCTTGAGGTCGAGCCGCTCCGGTACCGCCTCCACGATCACGTCCGGCTCCGGCGCCACCTCGCCCAGCGCCGGGCGCAGGACGACCCGCTGCCGGTGCCCGGCGGCCTCCTCGGCACCGAGCTTGCCGCGCTGCACCGCCCGCTCCCAGAGCGCGGCGAGCCGGACCGACGCGTCGGCCGCCCGACCAGGGTCCACCTCGACCAGCTCGACCGCGTAGCCCGCGCCGGCCGCCACGTAGGCGATGCCGAGCCCCATCGTGCCGGCTCCGACGACCACAAAACGACCACTCATGACGTCCCCTCGCCGCGTGCGGCGACGCGCGGGGTCTCCGCCGCGCCCGACCGCTCGCTCCGCTCGTTCATGGGTGCGACCCTAGGCGGCGCCGGTCCGTCGGGCATGCGTGGGGGCGCGCCGGATCGGGTACAGACGGCTGTCAACCGAGGGAAGGACCAGCCGACATGAGCCAGGCACCGGAGAACGCCGCCAGCACCGGCACCGTCGAGGAGACGGAGACGGTGCAGACCCGCGGCGACGAGCGGGTGGACCTGCTGCGCGCGGACACCAACAACGACGGGAAGACCGACGTGTGGGTGGTGGACACCGACGGCGACGGCAAGGCTGACCTGTTCCAGTTCGACACCGACGGTGACGGCAAGGTGGACATCACCATGGTCGACATCGACGAGGACGGCACCCCCGACGAGGTGGTCGACGGCGACGGCGGCCTCCCCCCGCAGGAGCACTCCCCGACCGTCCAGGTCTGAGGCGCCGACGTCGACCCCCGGGTACGCCCGGGGGCCTCGTCACGCCCCGGTCAGCTCGAGGGTGGCCAGGTAGTAGGGGCGGTCGGCGTCGTCCACGTCGAGCAGTCGCCACGGCGAGCCGTGGAGCAGCTCAGCCAGCTCGTCGACCGAGCACACCAGATAGTCGAACCACACGGTGCCGAGTTCGCGGTAGCGCAGCCGCAGCCGCAGCTGGCCGCCGAGCCGGCCGCGGCGCCGGTTGAGCTCGTGGTAGCCGGTGTGCACCGGGTCCCTGGTGCCGTACGGGTCGGTGCCGTGCGCGATGATCCGCGCGCCGGGTCGGGCCAGCGCGGCGAGCGCGGCGAGGAATCCGGGGGCCCGCTCCCGCCCCTCGATCAGACCGAGGTTGTTGCCGAGCAGCAGGAAGGTGTCGTACCGGTGGCCGTCGGCGACGTGCTCGTCCACGGTGCCGAGCACCAGGTCCCGTACGCCCCGGTGCCGGCACACCCGCAGCGCCCCCGCCGAGGTGTCCAGTCCGGTGACCGGCACCCCCCGCTCCTGGAGGTGCAGCGCGATCCGGCCGGCCCCGACGCCGACGTCGAGCACCCGGCCGTGGACCCGGTCCACCGCCCGGTGGTCGTGCGGCTGCCAGGCCTGCGGCGGGTCCAGGTAGTGGGCGGCGGGCGCGCCGTTGACCAGCCCGTCGTCCCGCTCGATGATCTCGATGACCGGCCGGGGCAGGCGCCCACCGGCCAGCGGCCGGGGTCCGACCCCGGTGGCGACCGCGTACGCGTCGCGGATCATCTCGCCGAACACGTCGCCGATCGTCGGTTCCCCCGTCACGGCGCTCACGCTATCCGGGCTGCGATGCGTTGTCGCGGTCGTATCCTGGGCGACGTGACCGATCTGGACCGCCTGGCGGCGGAGAAGTACGTCCTGCTGACCACCTTCCGCAAGGACGGCCGACCGGTGCCGACCCCGGTGTGGGTGGTCCGGGACGGCGACGCGCTGGCGGTGTGGACGGTGTCCGACTCCGGCAAGGTGAAGCGGATCCGGCGCGACGGCCGGGTGACGGTGGCCCCGTGCGACGTGCGCGGCCACCCGCACGGCGAGGCGGTGCCGGGGCACGCGACGATCTGCGACCTCGCCGGCACCCGCCGGGTACGCGATCTGATGAAGCAGAAGTACCGGCTGCTCGGGCGGCTCAGCCTGCTCGCCAGCCGGCTGCGGCGGGGCGAGCGGGGCACGGTCGGGCTCCGGGTCACCCTCGACGACTGACCTCCGGACGCGATTCAGGGGCGGCGGACCGTCGCTGTCGCGTACGTCCGGCCGCCCCTGAATCGGAACGCCTGGTGAAACGTCGGGTCGTCAGTCCCCCTGACGCTGCTGCGGGATCTGCCCCTGCAGCAGGGCCCTGACCTCCGACTCGCGGTAGCGGCGGTGGCCGCCCAGGGTCCGGATGGCGCTGAGCTTGCCAGCCTTGGCCCACCGGGTCACCGTCTTCGGGTCGACACGGAACATCGACGCCACCTCGGCCGGCGTGAGTAGCGGCTCTGGTTCGTGCGTTCGCGATGCCATCGGGTCACTCCTCCACATGTATAGACATCGGCCGGGGTCCCGCCGGTCGACGCGTCTCCCATGGTCCGGCTAGTCCCCGATGTCCGACATGGGCCGAACGGCTGAAGGTCCCTAGACGGACGGATGAACCATGCCCGATTTTTACTACTTTTACACCGCAGAAAGTACCTTATTCGGACTCATGATCACGGTTCGTGATGCGTCAACTACGAGCCACCCTCGAATTGGGAGCGCTCCATGGCCGATTTGCGGTTAGTTGCACCGCTCCAACAGCTGCACTGCGCGCCACCGGGCGACGAGCTTGTCGTACGCCGCCGAAGCCTCCTCGGCCTCGCCCCGGGAGAGCCCGGCCAGGCCGTTCGCCACCAACTCGGTCGAGTCGTCGGCCACCAGGGTCTCGTCCGGCAGCAGCTGCACCAGGCCGCCGTAGTCCAGCTCCACCACCGAGCGCGGATGGAACTCCTCGAGCCACCGGGCGGCCTCCTCGACCGCCTCGGTGATCGGCGCCTCGCCGACCGACTTGCGCAGCACTGACAACGCCCGGGACGAGCGGCGGCGGGCCTTGGAGATCTCGGTCCGGTAACGCAGCGCGCGGCGGCCCGGGTCGGTCACCAGGTGCCGCTCCGCCGACTCGAAGAGCACGAACCAGCGCAGCGGCACCCCCCAGGTGGCGATCTGCTCGTGCACCCGGGGCACCCCGTGCTCCAGCACCCGCGCGCCGCTGCGCCAGTCCTCCACCACCGCCTTGGCCTGCCCGGCCAGGATCGGCGGGACGAACGCGTCGGCCAGTACCGACGGCACCCCGTCCCGGGCGCTCAGCGCCGCCTCGGCCACCCGGATCCGCAGGTTCCAGGGGCAGACCAGCAGGCTGTCGTCGGTCTCCAGCACGTACGCCTCGTCGGGCAGGTCGGGCAGCCGGGTCCAGCCCGCGCCGAGCGCCTCGATCACCGCCGTCCGCTGCCGGACCGGCCCCTCCAGCGGGGCCACCGCCCGGCCCTCGTTGACGTATCGGCGCCAGAACGACTGGCGATCCCGGTCGAAAGCGGTCAGCGGCTCGTACACGCGCAGGTAAGAAGCGAAGAGCGACGGCACGGCGCGATCCTCCCACGAAACGGAACCCGCACGCCGCCGGCGTGGCGCGGACACTGACGCGGGCGACAGTACGGCTTCGGCCGATATTAGGCTCAGCAGGACCGGCAGCATCCCGCCGGCGTGCCACAAGGTCCGCGCCCCACAAGGGCGCCCACCGTCACAGGAGTCAGCCATGGGCGTATTCGCCAGCACCGAAGACCCGGGATCGACAGGTCACGAACAGGTCGTGTTCTGCCAGGACAAGCAGTCCGGCCTCAAGGCGATCATCGGGATCTACTCCACCGCGCTGGGCCCCGCGCTCGGCGGCACCCGGTTCTACCCGTACGCAAGCGAGGACGACGCCCTCGCCGACGTGCTCGACCTCTCCCGCGGGATGGCGTACAAGAACGCTCTGGCCGGCCTGGACCTGGGCGGCGGCAAGGCGGTCATCTGGGGCGACCCGGAGCAGATCAAGAGCGAAGCGCTGCTGCGCGCCTACGGCCGCTTCGTGGAGTCGCTGGCCGGGCGCTACTACACCGCCTGCGACGTCGGCACCTACGTCGCCGACATGGACGTGATCGCCCGGGAGACGAGCTACGTCACCGGCCGCAGCGTCGAGCACGGCGGGGCGGGCGACTCCTCGATCCTCACCGCCTGGGGCGTCTTCCAGGGCATGCGGGCCGCCGCCGAGCAGGTCTGGGGCACCCCCTCGGTCGCCGGCAAGCGGGTCGGCGTGGCCGGCCTGGGCAAGGTCGGCAAGTACCTCACCGGGCACCTGCTGGACGACGGCGCCGAGGTGGTGGCCACCGACGTCAACCCGAAGGCCCTGGAGTGGGTCCGCGCCAACCACCCCCAGGTCGCGCTTGTCGACGACGCCGCGGCGCTCGTCGCCGCCGACATCGACGTGTACGCCCCGTGCGCGCTGGGCGGCGCCCTCAACGACGACACCGTGCCGGCGCTGCGGGCCAAGGTCGTCGCCGGCGCGGCGAACAACCAGCTCGCCCACCCGGGCATCGAGAAGTTCCTCGCCGACCGGGGCATCCTCTACGTGCCCGACTACGTGGTGAACGCGGGCGGCGTGATCCAGGTCGCCGACGAGATCGAGGGCTTCAACTTCGACCGGGCCAAGCTGCGGGCCACGCGGATCTACGACACCACTCGGGAGATCCTCCGGCTCGCCGACGACGAGGGCGTCCCGCCGGCGGTCGCCGCGGACCGGCTCGCCGAGCGGCGGATGGCCGAGGTCGGCCGGCTGCGCACGATCCACCTGCGCTGAACGTCACCCGGGGGCGGGCGGTCGGGTCCGCCCCCGGGCCACGGACGGAGCGGCGGCGGCGTTAAGCTGAAGATTGGGCAGCTTCATGTCGGTTTGACCGCTGTCATGGCCGGTCCCGGGGATCGGTCCTTACCGGGTACAATTTGTGACGGCCGGATCACTGCGACGCGCAGGGCCGGCTGGCGGTAACCCGAGGTGCCGAACGGCGGCATCCCCATGTACCGTAAGAGCCACGAGAGATGCCTGACGTCATCGGGGCCCGCCTTCGGGCTGCCCCGCATTCTGTGCGAGGGGGTCGAGCCATGGGGCGCGGCCGTGCTAAGGCCAAGCAGACAAAGGTGGCCCGGGAGTTGAAGTACCACTCCCCGAACACCGACCTCACCGCCTTGCAGCGCGAACTGGCGGGTGCTGGTAAGTCTGAGCACCACTTCGACGACGACTCGAAAGAGTATGTCGACGACGATGATGAGGATCACGCGGACGAGGACCCGGACACCTGGGCCCCGACCCGCTGACCTCTGGACGCAGCTGAGCACGCGGTAACTGCCCGCGTGCTCACGCATGTGCCCATCCGAAGCGGCGTACCGACGATCAGGGTCCTCGCCATGCCGGTGACATCTTCCGGCTGATCGGCGGGCCCCTGATCTCGGACGCGTACCCTCAGCGGGGCCGGTTGTTCCAGTTGTAGAACGTCGGGATGTTCTCGAAGTGGTTCCAGGCGCAGACCGCGCTGGCACCGTCGCCGCCCGCCACCTCCGCCCGCAGCCGCCGCGCGGCCTCGGCCTCGTGGAGCAGTGCGGTCAACCCCACGGCGGCTTCCCGCACCCGGTCGACGACCGGATCCGGGTCAGCACCCCCGGCGCTCTCAGGCTGCCGGCGACTCGTGGTCTCGGGCATGCTCCAACACTCCCTCCAATAGGCGGATCTTGCTGTTGCGGCAGTGCTCGGTCTCCGTACCGTCGAAACGCCCCAGCTCGAAGTAACGGTTGGCGGCGTGGCCGCCCCCGCAGAACCCGAAGTAGGGGCAGGACGACCGGCACGCCTCCACCCCGGCGAGGAACTCACCCACCCAGGGCGTCCGCCCGGCGTCGACCAGGATCTCGGCCAACGGCGTGGCCAGCACGTTGCCGCTGCTGAAGTCGCCGTACCGCGGATCGGTGAAGCCGGCCAGCTCCGGGGAGAGCACGACCACCGAGCCGTCGTGGGCGACGGTGGGGATCGGGTCCAGCCGCCGGGGCAGCAGGTCGTCCGCCGCGCCGGCCAGGACCGCCCCGGCGTACCGGAGCGACCACTCCACCTCCCGCAGGTGGATCCGGGGGTCCCGGCGCCAGGCGCCGACCAGCTCCGCCCAGAACGCCGTGACCGCGGCGGGATCCCGTGCGTTCGTCCGCGTGTTGACCCCCTCGGTCTCCTCGATGTTGACGCCCAGCACGTCACAGCCGAGGTCGAGGAAGTAGTCGTACAGCTCGGTGGCCAGCCCGGGGGCGGGCCGGGAAACCACCGCGAGCGCCGAGAAGGCCACCCCGTGCCGACGCAGCACCGCCACCCCGGCCAGGATCCGGTCGTACGCCGGCCGGCCGCCCCGGGTGACCCGCTCGGCGTTGCGCTCCCGCGGCCCGTCCACGCTGACGCTCACCCGGATGCCGTGCTCGGCGAAGAACGCGCACCAGGCGTCGTCGATCAGCGTGGCATTGGTCTGGACGTGGTGTTCCACCTCCGGCCCGAACGGCGCCAGCAGCGCCGCCAGATGCTTCCGACCGGCCGCCAGGGGCTCACCGCCGTGCCAGACCACCGAGAATCGACCGGCCGCCGCCCACGGGTTGACCGCCGCCGCCACCGCCTCGGCCACCGCCACCGGCATCCGCTGGTCCGCCGCTCGCATCGGCAGGTAGCAGTAGGCGCAGTCCAGGTTGCAGAGCGTGGTCGGCTGCATCACGACGTATGAGGGAACCGCGGCGATGCCACGCATCCCGTTGGGCGTACGAGCAGCCATCAACCCTCCTCGGCCGAGTCTGAAGTGCCCTTCAGGCTAGGCGGCGGTGGCCACTCGGGTGAACCCCCGATCAGGTGCGCGGATGATCACCAGAGCGTTATCAGCCCCGGGTGTGCTGCCCGATCATCTGCACGTTGCCCGAACCCTCGATGATCTCGCCGGCCTGCCAGGCGTCCACGCCCCGGCCGGTCAGGGTGGCCAGCGCGCGATCGGCGTCCTCGGCCGAAACGATCGCGAACATGCCGACGCCCATGTTGAACGTCGCCTCCATGTCCGGGTCCTCGATCCGGCCCTTGGACTGGATCAGGTCGAAGATGGGCTGCGGCTTCCAGGTGGAGCGGTTCACCACCGCGTCGACGTGCTCCGGCAGCACGCGGACCAGGTTTCCCGGGATGCCACCGCCGGTGACGTGCGCCAGCACCCGCACGTCGGCCTCGGCGATCAGCTTGAGGCAGTCCTGCGCGTAGATCTTGGTCGGGGTGAGCAGCTCCTCGCCGAGGGTCCGCTGCCGGCCGAAGTCGTCGATCACCACGTCCAGCCGCATCCGGCCCGCGCCCAGCAGCACGTGCCGGACCAGCGAGTAGCCGTTGGAGTGCAGACCCGAGGAGCGCATGGCGATGACCACGTCACCCACCTCGACCCGCTCCGGGCTGAGGATCTCGCTCTCCTCGACCACGCCGACACCGGTGGCGGAGATGTCGTACTCGTCGGGGCGCAGCACGCCGGGGTGCTCGGCGGTCTCCCCGCCCAGCAGCGCGCAGCCCGCGTACCGGCAGCCGTCGGCGATGCCGGCGCCGATCTCGGCGACCTTGTCCGGCACCACCTCGCCGGTGGCGATGTAGTCCAGCAGGAAGAGCGGCTCGGCGCCGCAGGCCACCAGGTCGTCGACGACCATCGCGACCAGGTCGATGCCGACCGTGTCGTGGATGTCGAGCTGCTGGGCGATGACCAGCTTGGTGCCGACCCCGTCGGTGGAGGAGGCCAGGATCGGGCTCTTGTACTTCTTCGTGTCCAGCCGGAACAGGCCGGCGAAGCCGCCCAGGTCGCCCATGACCTCCGGGCGCCGGGTCTGCTTGACCTTGGACTTCAGCAGCTCGACCGCGCGGTCACCCGCCTCGATCGACACACCGGCGTCCGCGTACGAGACCGAGCGTTTGCGCGTCGTGCGGCCGGCGCCGGCCGTCCAGGGCTGGCGATCGCCGCCGGCGCCCGTCGGGCTGCTTCCTGCGCCGCTGCGCTCGGACACGTGCGTCACGGTTCTCCCCTTTGTGTTTCTCGCGGGGCCGCCGTTGCGGTGGCCGGTTCCGCGTCGGGTGGTGCTACGGGCGGTGGGTGGCGACGAGCGGAGGGGTGGCGTGCCCGGCGGCGTCGGACGCCTCGGAGGCGACCCGGCGGCCGACTCCTTCGAGCACGTGCTTGCCGATCAGGTTCCCGGCCGGCAGCTCGATCGGATACTCCCCGTCGAAGCACGCCCGGCAAAGCCGGGTCTTCGGCTGCTCGGTCGCGGCGATGAGGCCGGGGAGCGAGACGTAGCCCAGCGTGTCGGCGCCGATCGAACGCCGGATGCCCTCGTTGTCCAGCCCGTTGGCCAACAGCTCGGCCCGGGTGGCGAAGTCGATGCCGTAGAAACAGGGCCAGTTGACCGGCGGCGAGGAGATCCGGACGTGCACCTCCAGCGCCCCGGCCTCGCGCAGCATCCGGACGATGGCCCGCTGGGTGTTGCCGCGGACGATCGAGTCGTCCACGACCACCAGCCGCTTGCCCCGGACGTTCTCCCGCAGCGGGTTCAGCTTGAGCCGGATGCCGAGCTGGCGCAGGGTCTGCGACGGCTGGATGAAGGTCCGCCCGACGTACGGGTTCTTCATCAGGCCGGCGCCGTAGGTGATGCCCGACTCCTCGGCGTACCCGATCGCGGCCGGCGTGCCGGACTCCGGCACCGGGATCACCAGGTCGGCCTCGACCGGGTGCTCCTTGGCCAGTTGGCGGCCGATCTGCACCCGCGCGGCGTGCACGTTGCGGCCGGCGATGGTGGCGTCCGGGCGGGCGATGTAGACGTACTCGAAGAGGCAGCCCTTGGGCTCCGGCGCGGCGAACCGGCTGGAGCGCAGGCCGTCCTCGTCGATCGCGATCAGCTCGCCCGGCTCGACCTCACGGACCACGCTGGCGCCGACGATGTCCAGCGCTGCGGTCTCGCTGGCCACCACCCAGCCGCGCTCCAGCCGGCCGAGCACCAGCGGCCGCACGCCGTGCGGGTCGCGGGCCGCGTACAGCGTCGACTCGTCCATGAAGACGAAGCTGAACGCGCCGCGGAGCTGCGGCAGCACCTCCAGGGCGGCCGCCTCGACCGAGAGATCCGGCCGGCTGGCCAGCAGCATGGTGACCAGCGAGGTGTCGTTCGTCGAGCCGTCCGCGAGGAGCCCGCGCTCGGCCACCTCGCGCTCCAGCTCGGCGGTGTTGACCAGGTTGCCGTTGTGGGCCAGCGCGATGGTCGTGCCGGAACTGGTGGAGCGGATTGTCGGCTGGGCGTTCTCCCAGGTCGAGCCGCCGGTGGTGGAGTAGCGCGCGTGGCCGATCGCGAGGTGGCCGCGCAGGCTGGCCAAGGTCGGCTCGTCGAAGACCTGGGCCACCAGGCCGAGGTCCTTGTAGACCACCACGCGGGATCCGTCGCTCACCGCGATGCCGGCCGCCTCCTGGCCGCGGTGCTGAAGGGCGTAGAGCCCGAAGTAGGTGAGGTTGGCGACCTCCTCACCCGGCGCCCAGACCCCGAAGACGCCGCAGGCGTCCTGCGGGCCGGGTCGCTGGGGGTCAAGGTCGTGGCTCAGCCGGCCATCGCCTCGGGGCACGTGCCGCTCCCTCATGCTGGTCTGAACTGGCCTGGCGGAGCCGGGGGGCAGCTCCGCACGGTCGGCCGGGACCTCGTCGCCTGACAGTGTACGCGAATCGCCGTCGATACTGATAGTCACGATCCGCCTGCGCATCGTGATCGGCGTCGAAGGTCAGACCAGCTAGAGGGGAAGATGTTCGGAAAGATCCGCGCGGATACCGCTGGTGCGCACGCGACCCTCGGTGACCGCCTCCGACCATCCGAGACGGCCGGTGGCCAGCGCGAGCCAGGTCGCCGGGTCCATTTCCACCACATTCGGTGGCGTGCCGCGGGTGTGTCGCGGGCCGGCCACGCACTGGACGGCACCGTAGGGTGGGACACGCACCTCCACCGATCGGCCGGGGGCGCGCTCCGCGAGGACGGTCAAGAGGGTACGGACCGCTTCCCGGTACACCGGCCGTTCGGGCGTACGCCCCTCGTCCAGCGCCTTCATTGCCGCGGCCACTGCGGCGGACTTAATGTGCGGAGAGGACACGACGGGACGATACGACCCGGAATCGGCGCCCGCGACGCCGGCCCTGGGTCGCGCATGGCCCGTCAGACAAGGCATAGTTGCCGACGGCGTATTCGTACCGTGATGATCCCCGGCCCCGCGCCCGCCGGCCGGGGAAGTCAGACCGGAAGGCGGTGGACGTGTCAACACACCGACGTGCCTGGAAGTATCGGGCCGGTGTGGTCGTAGCGCTGGTTGCCGGCGCGCTGCTCACCGTCCCCGCCACATCAGCCTCAGCCGCCAAGATCACGTCCTCCTCCGGCGACTCGGTCACCATTGAGGCAGGCAAGGGCGGCGGCTCGGTGACTGTGGAGGTCACCCCGGACGCCGCCGAGACGTCCGCCAACATCAAGGTCACCGGTCTTCCGGACGGCGTCGCCTGCGGCGGCTGTGGAGATGTCCAGTTCAACGGGCCGCCCGGCATGTCGAAGCCGAAGCAGGTGACCTTGACCCTGACGGCGGCCGCCAACGCGCCGGCGGCCAACGGGACCCGGGCGACGATCCGGGTCGAGGGCATCGCCGGCTCGGATACCCGTCCCCTCAGCGTGACCGTGAAGGCGACTGCCCCGCCTCCGCCGCCGCAGGAGACCCAGACCGTCAAGTCGATCTCCGGCAAGGTGGTCATCAGCGCCAACGGCGACCCGGTGGCGAACGCCACGGTGATGCTCCTCGACTCGCAGCAGCACCAATACACGACCAACAGCGACGGCAGCGGCAACTACCGCTTCACCGGCTCGACCAGCAACCCCATCACCCCGGGCCGGATCGAGCTCGGCGCCATCAAGGACGCCATCAAGGCCACCAGGACGGTCAACGCGACCGCCGGGCAGAGCATGACCGGCCAGCGGATCGCCCTGCCGGTCAAGGTCGAGGTGAGCCCGAGCGCCACCCCCTCGGCGAGCGAGGCCGCGCCGACGGACGAGGCGACCGACGGCGCCGCCACCGACGAGGCCGCCAGCGACGCTCCCGCCGGCCAGCAGCAGGCCGCCGCCAACCAGGACTCCGGCGCCTCCTGGCTGCTGATCCTGCTCGGCGGTCTCTTCGTGGCAGTGGGCGTCGGCACCATCGTGCTGCTCTACATGCGGCGCAAGAACGACGACGGTGACGGTGACGGGGACGGACCGGGTGGACCGGGTGGACCGGGTCCCGTGGCCGGCGCCGGCGCGGTGCCGGGCTACCGGGGCGCCGACGACCACACCCGGGTGGTGAACGGGATGGGCGCCGGTCCGGCCCCGACCATGGTCGGTGGCACCTCGCTCAGCGACGCGCCCACGATGATGCACCGACCGGTCGTCGACGACGTCCCGCCGGACCCGTACGGCGCTCCGCCGCCCGCGTACGGCCCGGGTGGGCAGCCCAGCTGGGCCGGCAACGGCTACGGCGAGGAGTCCCCCAGCCAGGGCGGCTACGGCAACGCACCCTCCTCGGGGGGCGGCTACGGCAACTCGCCGTCCTCCGGCGGCGGCTACGGCAGCCGGGACTACGGCGCCGGAGCGGCCGGCTACCCGCCGGCCCAGGGCGGCGGCCACGGCGAACGGTACGACGAGCCGACCGGCCGCTACACCGGTGACGGCACGCAATCGTACGCACCGCCGGCCGACCCGTACCCGACCAGCACCTACCAGCCGCCGGCGGACCAGGGGCGGGGCTACGGCCAGCCGGACCCGGCCCAGTACGGCCGTGAGCCGGAGCCGACCAACGGCTACGGCGGCGGGTACGGCGCCCCGGCGGTCGGCGGCTACGACAGCGGCCCTGCCCACCACGGCTACGACAACGGGCCGGCCGGTGGCGGGTACGGCAACAGCCCTGCCGGCGGGTATGACAACGGCCAGCAGCAGGGCTACGACCAGCGCGGCGGCTACGGCGGCGGCGACGGCTACGGGCAGCCCCCGCAAGGCGGGTACGACCAGCAGGGCGGGTACGGCCAGGAACCGCCGCAGCCGCGCACCGGCGGCTATGACAGCCAGGGCTACGACCAGGCTGGCCACTACGGCGACCCGGCGCAGGCCGGCCGGGGCCGCCCGGAGGCCCCGCAGGAGCGCGGCGGGCGCCGACTGGACTGGCTCGACGACTGACCCGGTCGGGGCGTCACCCGCCCCGCCGACTCCGACGGCGGCCGTCCGGAACTTCCGGACGGCCGCCGTCGTCGTGCGGTGATCGCGGTGGTCATCGGGTGGCCGGCCTCAGCACGGGCGGCAGGCGGAACCGCGGGCGGTGATGCCTGCGGGCCGCTATGAAGCTGATGTCGTAGGTGAATCGCGAGCCGCGCGTACTGCCGCCGCTGCCCGCGAAGAGCGACCCGGCTTTCGGTACGACCCGACTCGGCGGGCGGGCGACCCTGCGCGGGAAGGACCTGTGGGCGCGAGCGTAGCGTCGACAGGGGCGGCCCAGCGCACGCGGATGCCGGACCGAAGGGGCCGGCGCGTGGCATGGCCTGAATCGTTGACGTCATCAGGTTCGTAGCGTCCGGCCACCCACACCTCGGGCGGACAGGGGCTGCCGTTGAGAGGCGGGACCAGGTCAGGCGGCGGCGAAGAAGCCCTGCCGCAGCATCGGCACCACGTCCGAGACGTCGACCTGGACGGCGACCTCCACGTCGGCGGCAAAGCCGCCCTCGACGAGTTCCCGGCCGGAGACGCAGCCCCGGACCGCCGCCGGCACGTCCGGCGTGCTGGCCAGCGCGGCCAGCGCCATCGCCGCCTCCACCGAGAACCCTCCCGGCACGCCGACGAGGGCGTCCAGCACGCTGGCCGCCCCGAGCTGGTCCTCCACCGAGGGGCGCAGCGAACCGTCCGGCCACCGTTCACCGGCGGCGATCACGCCGACCGGGGCGTCCGTCGAGCCGTACCCCTGGGCCCGCAGCCATTGCCCGACGGCGCGCGCGTTACGCAGGCACGCCGCGACCACCGGCAGGCCGGTGGCGCTGGCGGCGGCGCTGATCGCCGAGCCGTTCGGCGAGGGCAGCACCAGGTCGCTGACGACCGGCGCGGTGCGCAGCGCGGCCGGCGAGAGCGACCACGGATGCTCCGCGGTCATCCGCCGGCGGCCGACGGCCGCGACGGCACCCACCCGGCGCGCGTACTCGGCCGCCTGCTCCCCCCACGGGAACGGGTACACCCGCATGCCGCGGCCGACGGCCACCTCCACGGCGGTGGTGAACGAGAGGACGTCCACCACCACCAGGGCGGCACACACCCGGCCGAGTTCCGCCGCCCCGGTCAGCCCCCAGTCGAACCGGGCGCCGGAACCGGGCTGCGTGTAGACGGCCGCGGCCAACGCCTCAGCGCTGATCGGGCGCGGCGGGCTGGTCCGGGTCACCGGAGGAAGCCGTCGCGGACCCTTCCGGGGCGGTCCCGGCCGGCTCGGTCGCGGCGGGGCCGGCGTCGGTCGTCGTCGCGTCGGAGCCGTCGGTCACCTCGGCCTGCGGCACGGTGGCCTCCGCCGGCTGGAAGTCGGTGGCCGGGTCCTCGGCCGGCTCGGCCTCGACCGCCGGCTCGGCGGACTCGGCCTCGGTGGTCGTCCCGGTCCGGGCCGCCTCCACCTCCACCTGGGCCGCCTCCGCGCCGCCGAAGAGCCGGGGCAGGGTCTCCGTGTGGGCCGCGCGCAGCTCGTCGAGGCCGATCCGGAACTGGCCGTGCACCTCGAGGGCACCGCCGGCCGGGTCGGTGACGCCGATGAACTCCCACGGCACCCCGCGCTCGGCGCAGAGGGCGGTGAACGCCTTCTCGTGCCCGCGCGGCACCGACACCAGGACCCGCCCGGCGGACTCGCTGAACAGGAAGACGAACGGCATCGAGCCGCCGCCGAAGTGCTCCGGCACCGCGATCCGGGCACCGACGCTCCGCCGCAGGCAGGACTCGACCAGGCTCTGGGCCAGACCGCCGTCGGAGAGGTCATGCGCGGAGCTGAGGTGCCCCACCCGGGCCGCCTCGGCCAGCAGCTCGGCGAGCTGCCGCTCGCGGGCCAGGTCGACCTGCGGCGGGATGCCACCGAGGTGCTCGTGGGTCACCCAGGCCCATTCCGAGCCGGAGAGCTCCACGTGCGTCTCACCGAGCAGGAAGAGCTGTTCGTGGTCGCCGCCCGGCCGCGGCACGAAGCCCATCGGCACCCGGTCCGCGACGTTGTCCAGCACGCCCAGCACACCGACCACCGGGGTCGGGTGGATGGCCGCCGCGCCGGTCTGGTTGTAGAAGCTGACGTTGCCGCCGGTCACCGGGATGCCCAGCTCCAGGCAGCCGTCCGCCAGGCCGCGAACGGCCTCGGCGAACTGCCACATCACGCCCGGGTCCTCCGGCGAGCCGAAGTTCAGGCAGTTCGTCACGGCGATCGGCTTCGCGCCGGTCACCGCCACGTTCCGGTACGCCTCGGCGAGCGCCAGCTTGGTGCCGTGGTACGGGTCGAGGCGGGCGTACCGGCCGTTGCCGTCGACGGAGAGCGCCACACCGAGGCCGGTCCGCTCGTCGATCCGGATCACGCCGGAGTCCTCCGGCTGGGCCAGCACGGTGTTGCCCAGCACGTACCGGTCGTACTGCTCGGTGACCCACGTCTTGTCGGCCAGGTTCGGCGACGCGATCATCCGCAGCACTGTCTCCCGCAGCGCCTCCGGGCTGTTCGGCCGGGGCAGGGTCTCGGCCCGGTCCGCCTGAAGCAGGATCAGGTCGGCCGGCTCGCGCATCGGGCGGGCGTAGACCGGCCCGTCGTCGACCAGCGAAGCCGGCGGGACGTCGACCACGAGATGGTCGCGCCAGGTGATCAGCAATCGGCCCGGCTGGCCGTCCGGCGCCGGCGGCGTGACCTCACCGATCGCGGTGGCGAGCACGCCCCACTTGTCGGCGGTCTTGAGCACCGCCTCCAGCTTGTCCGGGGCGACGACCAGCAGCATCCGCTCCTGGGACTCGCTGGCCAGGATCTCGTGCGGCTCCATCGAGGGCTCGCGCAGCGGCACCCGCTCCAGCCAGACCCGCATGCCGGTACCGGCCGAGGCGGCGGTCTCGGTGAGCGCGCAGGTCAGCCCGGCGCCGCCGAGGTCCTGGATGCCGACGACCAGCTCGGCGTCGTACAGCTCGAGGCAGGCCTCGATCAGCAGCTTCTCGGTGAACGGGTCGCCCACCTGGACCGACGGGCGGCGCTGCTCGCTGCCCTCGTCGAAGGTGGCGCTGGCCAGCACCGACACGCCGCCGATGCCGTCCCGGCCGGTCTTGGCGCCCATCAGCACCACGATGTTGCCGGGGCCGGTCGCGTCCTTCTTCTGCAGCCGGGTGACCGGCAGCACGCCGAGGCAGAGCGCGTTGACCAGCGGGTTGCCCTGATAGCAGGGGTCGAAGACGACCTCGCCGCCGATGTTCGGCAGGCCGAGGCAGTTGCCGTAGCCACCGATGCCGGCGACCACGCCGGGCAGCACCCGGGCGGTGTCCGGGTGGTCGGCCGCGCCGAAGCGCAGCGGGTCCATCACCGCGACCGGGCGGGCGCCCATGGCGAGGATGTCCCGGACGATGCCGCCGACGCCGGTCGCCGCGCCCTGGTACGGCTCGACGAAGCTCGGGTGGTTGTGCGACTCGACCTTGAAGGTCACCGCCAGCTCGTCGGAGACCTGCACCACGCCGGCGTTCTCACCGATGCCGGCGAGCAGCCGGTCGCTCGGCGGGGCCTTCTCGCCGAACTGGCGCAGGTGAACCTTGCTGGACTTGTAGGAGCAGTGCTCGCTCCACATGATCGAGTACATGGCCAGCTCGGCCTGGGTGGGCCGGCGGCCGAGGACGTGCCGGATCCGGTCGTACTCGTCGTCGCGCAGGCCCAGCTCGGTGTACGGCTGGAGCTCCTCCGGGGTGCCGGAGGCGCGGGGCACGGTGTCCACGCCGAGATCCCAGTCGCCGGCCGGGGAAGGGCCGGCGGTGCGGCCGGCGTCGGCCGGGCGGCCCTGCGGCACCACGGCGGCCGCACGCGGCTCTGCCGGGGCGGCCGGGAAGGCGCCCGGTGTCTCCCGTACGGCCGGGTCCGGATGGGTGGTCATGACCTCTCCTCGCTGCGCTCGCCGCCGTACCGGCGGGTGAGCCGACCGATGAACCCGCGCACGGTCACGCCGGCGCCCCCACCAGGTGCTTGAGCACCGAGGTGAAGAAGCCGAGACCGTCGAGGGAGGGGCCGGTGAGCGCCTCCACCGCGTGCTCGGGATGCGGCATGATGCCGACCACGTTGCCGGCCTGGTTGGTGATCGCGGCGATGTCGCGCTGCGAACCGTTGGGGTTGCCGCCGAGGTAGCGGGCGACGACCCGACCCTCGGCCTCGAGCTGGTCCAGCGTCGCGGTGTCGGCGACGTAGCGGCCCTCGCCGTTCTTGACCGGGATCAGCACCTCCTGGCCCGGCTGGAAGGCGTTGGTCCAGGCGGTGCCGGCGGACTCGATCCGCAGGATCTGGTCGCGGTTGCGGAAGTGCAGGTGCTGGTTGCGGGTGAGCGCGCCGGGGAGCAGGTGGGCCTCGCAGAGGATCTGGAAGCCGTTGCAGATGCCGAGCACCGGCAGGCCGCCCCGGGCCGCCTCCACGATCGTCTCCATCACCGGGGCGAACCGGGCGATGGCACCGCAGCGCAGGTAGTCACCGTAGGAGAAGCCGCCGGGGAGGACGACCGCGTCCACCCCGTGCAGCTCCGGGTCGCCGTGCCAGAGACGCACCGGCTCGGCGCCGGCGATCCGGACGGCACGGGCCGCGTCCCCGTCGTCGAGCGAGCCGGGAAACGTCACCACACCGACCCGGGCGGTCACTGGTGCGCGTCCGCGGTCTCGTCGGTCTCGACCAGGCGGACGGTGAAGTCCTCGATGACCGGGTTGGCGAGGAGGTTGTCGGCGATCTCCCGGGCCCGGTCCAGGTCCGGCTCACCGGTGAACTCGATCTCGATCCGCCTGCCGATCCGGACCGAGGCGACGTCGCTGACGCCGAGCCGGGGCAGCGCGTTTGCGACGGCCTGGCCCTGCGGATCGAGGATCTCGGGCTTGAGCATGACGTCGACGACGACGCGAGGCACTGGGCACTCCTGACTGTGTACGCAGTTTGGGTGCCGACCCACAATCGGGCGAGCGCAGCCAGCCTACCTGGCAGATACCGTCCCGGCCGCACCGGCCGGGCGCAGTCCAGACACTGATCAACATAACCGGCGGAGAGCGGGCCGACGCACTGTCCGGGCGGCCGCGAAACCTGCCCGCACCAGGCGATTCACAGCGCAACAGGTGGCCAGATTGTTACATCGGCAGTGGTCGCGCCACCGCATGTCGCACGCCCCGCAGGCCCCGGAGGACATCGGTGGGGTTCCATGCGGCCGGCTCCGTCGGGGAGATCGGGGCGACGACCGGGCGGACCGGGCCACGCACCCGCTCCGGCGAGGCATGTCCCGCGGTGTCGACTCCCGCCGCTTTCGGGACCGATCATGCCTTCTCGGACATCCGGCACGGCCGTGGCAGGGGACCGCCCGACTGGCCGATGTCCGACAGTTCCCGCCGTACGGGCATCCCACAGCCCACCCGACCCCGGCGCGACGTTTTGCAGCATCCGATCAGGTGAACAACCCTCACGAACGGCCCGCTCCCCACCTGACAGCATCGGAACGTGCTGGTCGTGACGACGGATCAACTGCCCGGCTACGAGATCCGCCAGATCCTCGGCGAAGTGGTGTCCTCGATGGCAAGGACCCGGAACCCCTACCGCGAGGGCGTCAAGAACCTGCGCGGTGGCGCGTACGACCCGATGGCGCCGGACAACCTCACCCGCTGGCGTACCGACTCGGTGGCCCGGCTCGGCGAGGAGGCCCAGCGGCTCGGCGCCAACGCGGTGATCGGCATGCGCTTCGACAGCCGGGACTGCGGCGAGATGTGGATGGAGATCTGCGCGTACGGCACGGCGGTGATCGTCGTACCCAAGATGCCGGACGTCATGCCGGCCGACCAGCCCATGGTGGCGGCGGAGACGGCCCACGAGCCGGAGATCGCGTCGGCCCCCGGCGGCATCGCCGAACCCGCGAGCGCCCCCAACCTCAGCTCCGCCGCCGAAACCCCCACCCGCGACTCCTGACCCCGCCCTCGCGCCGCACGCCCGCACCCAGCCGCGTGGGTCAGAGGATGGGGGGTGGGGAGTAGACGGCGGCGTCGGGGTGGGCGGCGACGACGTCGGCGATGCGGGCGGTGATGCGGTCGACCTGACTGGCGGCGGCACCGACGAAGGCGTTGCGGTCGGCGACCAGGACGTCGATGTCGGCGCGGCTGAGACCCAGGCGCCCGTCGGCCGCCAGGCGGTCGAAGAGGTCGTTGTCGGGGGCGCCCTTCTCCCGCATGGCGAGGGCGACGGCGACCGCGTGCTCCTTGATCACCTCGTGCGCCACCTCCCGGCCGACGCCGCGCCGGACCGCCGCCACCAGGATCTTGGTGGTGGCCAGGAACGGCAGGAAGCGCTCCAGCTCCCGGTTGATCACCGCCGGGTACGGCCCGAACTCGTCCAGCACGGTGAGGAAGGTCTGGAACAGCCCGTCGGCGGCGAAGAACGCGTCCGGCAGGGCCACCCGGCGGACCACCGAGCAGGAGACGTCCCCCTCGTTCCACTGGTCGCCGGCCAGCTCACCGACCATCGACAGGTAACCCCGGATGATCACCGCGAAGCCGTTGACCCGCTCGGAGGAGCGGGTGTTCATCTTGTGCGGCATCGCGCTGGACCCGACCTGACCCGGCTTGAAGCCCTCGGTGACCAGCTCCTGGCCGACCATCAGCCGGATCGTGGTGGCCAGGCTGCTCGGCGCCGCCGCGGTCTGCGCCAGCGCGGAGAGCACGTCGAAGTCCAGCGACCGGGGGTAGACCTGGCCGACGCTGTCCAGCACCCGGCTGAACCCGAGGTGCTCGGCGACCCGGCGCTCCAGCTCCGCCACCTTGCCGGCGTCGCCGTCGAAGAGGTCGAGCTGGTCGGCGGCGGTGCCGACCGGGCCCTTGATGCCGCGCAGCGGGTAGCGGCCGATCAGATCCTCCAGCCGCTCGTACGCGATCAGCAGCTCCTCCGCCGCCGACGCGAAGCGCTTGCCGAGCGTGGTGGCCTGCGCGGCCACGTTGTGCGACCGGCCGGTCAGCACCAGGCCGGAGTACTCGTGGGCGTGCCAGGCGAGCCGGGCCAGGGTGGCCACCACCCGATCCCGGATCAGCTCCAGCGAGGCCCGCACCTGCAGCTGCTCGACGTTCTCGGTGAGGTCCCGGGAGGTCATCCCCTTGTGCACGTGCTCGTGCCCGGCGAGCGCGCTGAACTCCTCGATCCGGGCCTTCACGTCGTGCCGGGTGACCCGCTCACGCGCCGCGATGGAGGCCAGGTCGACGTCATCGACCACCCGCTCGTACGCCCCGACCACCCCGTCCGGCACCGGCACGCCCAGGTCCCGCTGGGCCTTCAGTACGGCGAGCCAGAGTCGCCGCTCCATGTGCACCTTCTGCTCCGGCGACCAGAGCGCGACCAGTTCGGGCGAGGCGTACCGGTTGGCGAGCACGTTCGGGATCGTCGTCACGCGCCTCATTCTCCCGTACACGACGTCCGCCCCTGGACAGGGTCACCAACGGATACTGCGGGTGCTCGCCACGAGATGGGAGACGTGGATGGGAAAGATCATGGTGGACGTCGCCCGACGGCCGGATCCCACCGCCCACCGACGCCCGCCGGAGATCCGTCCCCGGCGGGCGTCGGCGTTTCCACGTGCCGGTCGAGCCGAGTAGTGACGAGTGCTCCGTCTGTCCGTTATGCCGGCCGGGGCCGTGGGACACCCGCTGCCCGGGCATGATGCCGGTCAACTGGCTCTCGGCCTACGCCGATCCTTCCTCCTCCACGGAGGACCCTCCTCCCTTCAGGGGACCACATGCGTACTCCCTTCCTCGCCGGGTTCGCCGCCCTCGCAGTCACCGGCGGCTCCCTGCTCTCCATCGCGGCTCCCGCGCAGGCCGCCGACGCGGCCGTGCTCTACGTCCGCCAGTTCTCGACGGCCTGCTCGAACACCGGGCCGGGCACCCTCGCGGAGCCGTTCTGCGCGGTCGCACCGGCCGCTGCGATCGTCACCGCCGGCCAGACCATCGACGTCGGTCCGGGCACGTACCGGGAACGCGTCATCGTCGCCAGCTCCGGCACGCCGGAACAGCCGATCGTGTTCCGCAGCAGCTCCTCGACCGGCGACGCCTATCTGGTCGGCCCGACGGCGGGCCTCACCATCGACGGCCAGCACGACATCACCATCCAGCGGTTCCAGGCCACCGGCGCGACTGAGTTGCCCGCGCTCGACCTGCGCAACGCCTCGGGCGTCACCGTCGACGGCGGTGGCTTCAGCGTGGCTGACGGTTCCACCGCACCGGTGATCCGGCTCACCGGTGTCACCCAGTCGTCGATCACCCGCAGCTACGTCGGCGGGCCGAGGATCAGCGACGGTGTCGTCCTGGACGAGGCCACCAGCGGAGTCAGTCTGGCCGCCATGACGGTCAACGGCGCTCCGTCCACCTCGATCGCCGTGCGGAGCGTCGGGATCCGGATCGCCGGGCACGACAACATGGTCCGCAACAACACCATCGAGGGCTTCACCGGTGCGGCCATCTCCGTCGAGTCCGGGTCGAGCGGCACGGTGGTGGTCAACAACCTGGTGAACGACGGCTTCGGCGGCGGGATCCACCACCACGGGGGCACCGGTACGGCGATCACCAACAACACGGTCCGGGGCCGCTGCCTCGACAGCATCCGGGTCGACGGGGCGTCCAGCGGCGTCTCCGTGCAGAACAACCTGCTCCGGTACGACACCGTCCTCGGGAACAAGAGCTGCCCGGGGGCGCCCGCGGACGCGGTGGAGATCGGCGTGTACGGGGACGCCACCCGGGACACGGTGGTCGACTACAACAACGCCGACCACTACGTCGCGTCCTCCCCGACGATCTACGCCTGGAACGCGCCGATGAGCATGGCGGCGTTCCGTGCCGCTTCCGGCCAGGCCGCGCACGACCGGGAGACCGCCGACCCGAGGGCCGGATACGACTCGGCGAACTCGGCCGCGCCCGGCTACCCGGAGAAGGACCGGTCCGGTACCGCCCGGGTCGACGACCCGGCGATGCCGAACACCGGCGCCGGACCCGTGACGTACGCCGACCGCGGCGCGGTGGAGACGATCCGCGGCCCGCAAGCCCGGCTCGCCGCGACCCTGGACCTCGCGGCCGGGTCGGTGACCGCCGACGCCTCCGCCTCGGAAGCGGGCGTCGCCGCGATCGCCTCCTACCGATTCGACTTCGGGGACGGCACCGTCGTCACCCAGGACACCCCGGTCGCCAGTCACCAGTACGCCACCCGGGGTAGCTTCGGCGTCTCGGTGCAGGTCGTCGGCACCGACGGCCGGAAGAGCAGCGTCAGCCAGCCGGTGAGCGTGCTGCCCCGTACCGGCACCCTCGGGCTGCTCACCCTCTCCGGCCTGCGGTACGTCGGCCCGATGGCCGCCGTTCCCTGGCCGTCGCTGGCTGCGGACCACCCGTCGCTGGACGCGACCAGCCAGTTCGACCTCGCGGACGCGGGCAACGGTCAGGTCGCGCTCCTCGCCCGCACGAGCGGGCAGTACGTCACGGCCGACACCGCCGGCGTCGCCGCGCTGAACTGGCAGGGCACCGCGGTCACGATCAACCAGCGGTTCACCCTGGTCAGCAACGCGGACGGCACAATCAGCCTCAAGTCCGCGGCCAGCGGCCGGTACGTGACCGCCACGGCGAACATCACCACGCCGCTGATCGCCAACGCCACCACGATCGGGGCCAACCAGAAGTTCTACCGGGTCAACGTCGCGGACGCCGGTCGATCGTTCAAGGCGCGGGCCAACAACCGCTACGTGACCGCCGAGAGCGCCGGCGTCAAGCCACTGATCGCCAACCGCACCAGCGTCGGCCCCTGGGAGCGGTTCGACCTGGTCGACCTCGGCAACGGGCAGATCGCCCTGTTCGCCCGCGCGGACAACCGCTTCGTCACCGCCGAGAGCGCCGGCGCCAAGCCACTGATCGCCAACCGGGCCAGCGTCGGCGCCTGGGAACGGTTCACCCTGGTCCGCAACGCCGACGGCACGGCCAGCCTCAAGGCGGGCGTCAACAAGCGCTACGTCACCGCGGAAAGCGCCGGCACCAAGCCGCTCATCGCCAACCGCACCTCGATCGGACTCTGGGAGAAGTTCACCCTCGGCGCCTGATCCTCACCGCAACGACCGACGCCCGTCCGGGTACGACCCGGGCGGGCGTCGCCGTTTCCGCGAAGGCTCAGCGCTCCAGGATCGCCGTCACACCCTGCCCGCCCGCGGCGCAGATGGAGATCAGGCCGCGCCCGCTCCCCTTCTGGTCGAGCAGCTTCGCCAGGGTGGCGACGATCCGGCCGCCGGTGGCGGCGAACGGGTGCCCGGCGGCCAGCGAGGAGCCGTTGACGTTGAGCTTGTCCCGGTCGATCGGCCCGAGCGGCGCGTCCAGACCCAGCCGTTCCTTGCAGAACTCCGCCGACTCCCACGCGGCCAGGGTGGCCAGCACCTGCGAGGCGAACGCCTCGTGGATCTCGTAGTAGTCGAAGTCCTGCAGCGTCAGCCCGGCGCGGGCCAGCATCCGGGGCACCGCGTACGCGGGGGCCATCAGCAGCCCCTCGTCGCCGTGCACGAAGTCGACCGCGGCGGTCTCGGACCAGCTGAACCAGGCCAGCACCGGCAGGCTGTGCTCCCGCGCCCACTCCTCCGAGGCCAGCAGCACAGTGGAGGCGCCGTCGGTGAGCGGTGACGAGTTGCCCGCGGTCATGGTGGCCCGCTCGGCGTCCGGGCCGCGGTGGCCGAAGACCGGCTTGAGCGAGCCGAGCTTCTCCAGGCTGGTGTCGGCGCGGAGGTTCTGGTCCCGGGTCAGCCCCAGGTAGGGCGTCATCAGGTCGTCGAAGAAACCCTTGTCGTACGCGGCGGCGAGCCGCTGGTGCGAGCGGAACGCCAGCTCGTCCTGGGACTGCCGGTCGACGTTCCAGCGCAGCGCGGTCCGGGCCGCGTGCTCCCCCATCGACAGCCCGGTACGCGGCTCCGCGTTGCGCGGGATCTCCGGCTTGAACGGCTGGTGCGGGCGGAGCTTCGCGGCGACCTTCAGCCGTTCGCCGACGGTCCGGGCGGAGTTGAGCTGGATCAGGGTGCGGCGCATCTCCTCGTTGACTGCCAGCGGCGCGTCCGAGGTGGTGTCCACGCCACCGGCGATGCCCACGTCGAGCTGCCCGAGGGCGATCTTGTTGGCGACCAGGATGGCCGCTTCCAGGCCGGTGCCGCAGGCCTGCTGAATGTCGTACGCGGGGGTGCGCGGGTCGAGCCGGGAGCCGAGCACCACCTCGCGGGTGAGGTTGAAGTCCTTCGAGTGCTTGAGCACCGCGCCGGCGACCACCTCGCCGACCCGCTGGCCGGCCAGTCCGAACCGGGCCACCAGGCCGTCCAGGGCCGCGCCGAGCAGGTCCGCGTTGGACGCGTGCGCGTACCGGGAGTTGGACCGGGCGAAGGGGATGCGGTTGCCGCCGATGACCGCGACCCGCCGGACACTTTGCACGATCGGCCTCCTCGAAACTGTTGCCCGAACCCTACTCGCCAGTAGGCTACGCCCATGACCGACAGGTACGCGAGCTTCGTCCAATCGGGGGCCGGTCGCGCGCTGGTCAAGCGCCTCGGGCTGCCCGACCCGCCTCGACTGCGCCGGCACACGCCGGGCGACCCGCTCGTCCCCGGGCCGGTCCTGCTCGGCGCCTCGGCCGGTGGCCGGCTCGCCGAGCCGGCCACCAAGATCCTGGCCTTCGCCGGGGTCGAGCTGCGCGACCCGGCCGCCGCCACGGACGCCACCGCGCGCTACGCCGCCCTAATGTACGACGCCACCGGCATCACCGACTCCACCGAGCTGCGGCAGCTCTACGACTTCTTCCACCCGCAGGCGCGGGCGCTGCTGCCCAGCGGTCGGGTGATCGTGCTCGGCACCCCGCCCGGCGAGTGCGGCTCGCCGCGCGAGGCGACCGCCCAGCGCGCCCTGGAGGGGCTGACCCGCAGCATCGGCAAGGAGTTCGGCCGGGGCGTCACCGCCCAACTGGTGTACGTGACGGAGGCCGCCGATCCCGGCACCCTGACCAGCCTGGAGTCGACGCTCCGCTTCCTGCTGTCCGGGCGCTCCGCGTACGTCTCGGGCCAGGTCATCCGGGTCGGCGCCGGCACCGCACAGCCGCCGGCCGACTGGGACCGCCCGCTGGACGGGCAGGTCGTGCTGGTCACCGGGGCGGCCCGGGGCATCGGCGCCGCGCTGGCCCGGGTGCTCGCCCGGGACGGCGCCCAGGTCGTCGCGCTGGACGTCCCGGCCGCCGGCGACGAGTTGGCCGCGGTGGCGAACGAGATCGCCGGCAGCGCCGTCCAGCTCGACCTGACCACCCCGGACGCCCCGGCCCGCCTCGCTCGGCACCTCGCCGACCGGCACGGCCGGGTAGACGTGGTGGTGCACAACGCCGGCATCACCCGGGACAAGACGTTGGGCCGGATGGACGCCGACCGCTGGGACTCCGTCATCGACGTGAACCTCTCCAGCCAGGAGCGGATCAACGACGTGCTGCTGGAACGCGCCCTGATCCCGACCGGCGGCCGGATCGTCTCCGTCTCCTCGATCGCCGGCATCGCCGGCAACCGCGGCCAGACCAACTACGCCACCAGCAAGGCCGGTGTGATCGGGCTGGTCGACTCGCTGGCCCCGGCGCTGCGGGAACGTGGCATCAGCGTCAACGCGGTCGCCCCCGGTTTCATCGAGACCCGGCTGACCGCGCGCATCCCGCTGATGCTGCGCGAGGCGGGCCGGCGGATGAACAGCCTGTCCCAGGGCGGCCTGCCGGTGGACGTCGCCGAGACGATCGGTTGGCTGGCCTGGCCGGCGACCGGCGCGGTCAGCGGCAACGTCGTCCGGGTCTGCGGCCAGAGTCTGCTGGGGGCGTGATGGCAAGGCGGAAGGACCGGCCGGCCGACGGCCCGGCCGAGGACCTGTCGGTCCGCGAACTGATCGACGGCCCCACCCGGGACCTGTCGGGGCTCGTCGTCCCCCCCGACGCGACCCAGGACCTCGCCGCGCACGGGCCGGCCAGCGGATCGGCCGGCCGGGCCATGGTCGAGCTGCCCCGGATGCCGGCGGCCGGGGCGCTCTACCGACGCGCCCTGCTCGGCGCGCTGCCGGGCCTGGGCGGCCGGCGGAGCGACACGCTGCCCGCGGTCGAGCTGACCGTGGCCGGCGTCGCCGTGGACCGGGCGCACCTCGCCGACTACGACCGGGTCTGCGGCTTCCGGCTCGCCGACCGGCTGCCGGCGACGTACCCGCACGTCATGGGGTTTCCGCTGGCGTTGCGGCTGATGACCGCGCCGGACTTCCCCATCCCGCTGACCGGGGTGGTGCACGTGGCCAACCGGATCACCGTGCACCGGCCGGTCGAGGCCGGCGAACGGCTGGACTTCCGGACGTACGCGGAGAACCTGCGCCCGCACGACCGGGGCCGGCAGGCCGACGTGGTCCTCGTCGGGTCGGTCGACGGGGAGGAGGTCTGGCGCGGCGTCTCCACGTACCTCGGCAAGGAGCGCGGGGCCGGCGGTGCTGAGCGGCGCGACCGGGGTGACCGGCCGACCCCGCCGGCGCCCTCCGCGCACTGGCGGCTCACCCCCCGGGTCGGTACGGACTACGCGCGGGTCTCCGGCGACCACAACCCGATCCACACCTCGCGGGTGGGCGCGCGGCTGTTCGGCTTCTCCCGGCCGATCGCGCACGGCATGTGGAGCAAGGCCCACTGCCTGGCCGCGCTGGAGAGTCGACTGCCGGACGGTTACACGGTCGACGTGGCGTTCAAACTGCCGGTGCCGCTGCCCTCGACGGTGGCCTTCAGCGCCACCCCCGGCTGGGACTTCGCGCTGCACGACGCCCGGTCCGGCCGCCCGCACCTGACCGGCACGATCCGCTGACCCGGTGGTGCCGGGGACGCGGGCGTCCCCGGCACCCGCGGCGTCAGGCCGATGAGCACAGCGCGTTCGGTCTGGAGCTGGCGCGCTGGCTGCGCCGCCGCGCCCGCTCCCGCGCCGCCGCCGGCCGCTGATCGGGGGTGCCGTCAGTCGGCGGGCGGGCGCCAGGTGACGCCGTGGACGAGCTGGGCGGCGCCGAGCCAGGCGACATTCATCATCCGGGTGGCGGTCTTCTCCGGGTCGGCCTCGGGGTGGTCGGCGAGCCAGTCGGCGAGCGACTCGGTCGCCCCGACCAGGGCGTACGCGACCACCTCCAGGTCGGTCGGGCCCACCTCGCGCCCCTCGGCGCGCAGCGCGTGGTCCAGCATGCCGGCGACCACCTCGACCAGCCGGCCCCGCATAATGGCCAGCTCCCCGGCGAAGGGCTGCTCGCCGCGGGCCTGGCGGTAGAGCACGGCCCATCCGTCCCGGTGGGCGCCGACGAAGCCGAAGAAGGCGCGCAGGCCGCGCCAGAGCCGCTCGTCGGCGGGCAGGTCGGGGGCGGCGGCCCCGGCGATCGCCTCCATCATCCGGGTGCCCTCGCGGTGCAGGCAGGCGACGAAGAGCTCCTCCTTGCTGCCGAGGTAGGCGTAGACCATCGGCTTGGAGATGCCGGCGTCCTCGGCGATCTCGTCCATGCTGGCGGCGTGGAAGCCGCGGCGGGAGAAGACCTTGACCGCGGCGTCGAGCATCTGTTGCTCCCGGACGGCCCGGGGCAGGCGCTTGAAGGAGGGAGTGGTGGACACCCTTGCGAGCATACCTACTCGTGCGTAAGGTTACGCGAGAGTAACCAAAGTCGGCCCGCCCGAGAGGTGTTTCCCCCCATGACTGACTTCGACCCGGCCAACTTCGCGAACGTCGGCCCCAAGGAGTTCGCCCAGCTGGTCAAGTCCACCCCCGACGACAAGATCGCCGAGGTGATGTCCGGCGACTCGCGCGGCAAGATCCTCAGCGAGGTCTTCGGCCGGATGCCGTCGCTGTTCCGCCCGGAGAAGGCCGGCGCCACCAACGCGGTCATCCACTGGAACATCACCGGCCGCCCCGACGGTGGCACCGACACCTACGAGGTGGTCATCGACAACGGCACCTGCACCGTCAACGAGGGCGCCACCCGGGACCCGAAGCTCAGCCTCACCATGGGCCCCGTCGAGTTCCTCAAGATCGTCTCCGGCGGCGCCAACCCGGTGATGATGTTCATGACCGGCAAGCTGAAGGCCAAGGGCGACCTGGGCCTCGCGGCCAACATCGCCAACCTGTTCAACATCCCCAAGGCCTGACATGGCCGAGTTCTCGCTCGACCTGAACGAGGAACAGCGGGATCTACGCGACTGGGTGCACGGCTTCGCCGCCGAGGTCGTGCGCCCGGCCGCGGCCGAGTGGGACGCCCGGGAGGAGACCCCCTGGCCGGTCATCCAGGAGGCGGCGAAGGTCGGGCTCTACGGCTTCGAGTTCCTCGCCACCTGCTGGGCCGATCCCACCGGCCTCTCCCTCCCCATCGCCAGCGAGGAGCTCTTCTGGGGCGACGCCGGCATCGGCCTGAGCATCTTCGGCACCTCGCTCGCGGTGGCCGCCATCTTCGGCGCCGGCACCCCCGACCAGCTCGTCGAATGGGTCCCGCAGTGCTTCGGCACCGTGGACGAGCCCGCCGTCGCCGCGTTCTGCACCAGCGAACCCGAGGCCGGCTCCGACGTCGGAGCCATGCGCAGCCGGGCGGTCTACGACGAGGCCACCGACGAGTGGGTACTCAACGGTCAGAAGGCGTACGCCACCAACGGCGGGATCGCCGGGGTGCACGTGGTCACCGCCTCGATCGACCCGTCGCTCGGCTCCCGTGGGCAGGCCGCGTTCGTCGTACCGCCGGGCACGGCGGGGCTGGCCGCGACCCGCAAGCTGCGCAAGCTGGGGCTGCGCGCATCGCACACCGCCGACGTCTTCCTCGACGACGTACGGGTGCCCGGGCGCTGCCTGCTCGGCGGCCGGGACGCCCTGCTGGAACGCCTCGACCGGGCCCGCTCCGGCCAGCGCGCCTCCGGCCAGGCCGCGATGCGGACGTTCGAGCTGTCCCGGCCGACGGTCGGCGCGCAGGCCCTTGGCGTGGCCCGGGCGGCGTACGAGTACGCCCTCGACTACGCCAAGGATCGGGTCCAGTTCGGACGGCTGATCATCGCCAACCAGGCGGTCGCGTTCGCGTTGGCCGACATGAAGATGGAGATCGACGCGGCCCGGCTGCTGGTCTGGCGCGCCTCGTGGATGGGTCGCAACAACCGGCCGTTCACCGCAGGTGAGGGCTCGATGTCCAAGCTCAAGGCCGGCGAGGTGGCCGTGTCGGTCACCGAGAAGGCGGTCCAGCTGCTCGGCGGCGCCGGTTTCCTGCGCGACCACCCGGTCGAGCGCTGGTACCGGGACGCCAAGATCTACACCATCTTCGAAGGCACCTCCGAGATCCAGCGCCTGGTCATCTCCCGAGCCATCTCCGGGATGCAGATCCGCTGACCGCGGGCCCGACCCGGGTGTCCGACGGGTGGGCAGGGCGAACGCCGGCTGGGCTCCCCGCCGCCGCAGGTGCATGATCGAGGCGACACGCTCGGCACGGAAGGGCTCCCCGGGGAGCCCTTCCGTGCTCCCCGAAGGAGGGTTGCGGCTTGGACCTGCCGTTCATCGTCGCCACGCTGACCCGTCGCGGCCTGCTCACTCCCGGCCGCCCGATCCGGGTCGCCTCCCAGCTGGGCGCGCTGCGCACGTGGGGCTGGAGCCTCGCCGGGGAACTGCGCCAGGCCGCCGCCCGCGACCCCGGCCGGACCGCCGTCGTCGACGAGCAGGGCATCGAACTGACCTACCAGGAGCTGCAGGACCGGGCCGAACGGCTGGCCCGGTCGATGCGCGCCGGGCTCGGCGTCCAGGCCGGGGACCGGATCGGGGTGCTCTGCCGCAACCACCACGGGCTGATCGAGGCGGTCGTCGCGGCGATGCTGCTCGGCGCGGACGCCGTGCTGGTCAACACCGGGCTCTCCGCGGCGCAGCTGGCCACCGTCGCGGAGGAGCAGGCACTGCGGGTGCTGGTGCACGACGGCGAGTTCGCCGAGCGGCTCCTCGGCCTCCCCGCCGACGTGCAGCGGGTCGACGAGCACGGCCAGGAGGACCTGATCGCCGGGGCGCTCCCCGGTGACCAGCTCCGGCCGCCGGAGCGGGACGGCCGGACCATCGTGCTCACCTCCGGCACCACCGGGACGCCGAAGGGCGCCCGCCGGCCCACCCCGCACGGCTTCGGGCCGCTGGTCTCCATCATCGACCGGATCCCACTGCACGTCCGCGACACGGTGCTGATCGCCGCGCCGCTCTTCCACACCTGGGGATACGCGGCCCTCCAGGTGGCCTTCGCGCTGCGCTCCACGATCGTGCTGCACCGCCGCTTCGACCCGGCCGCCACGGTGGCCGCGCTGGCCGCCCAGCCGTGCGACGCGCTCTTCGCCGTGCCGGTGATGCTGCAACGGTTGCTGGAGGTACCGCCGCCGAGCCCCCGACCACCGCTGAAGGTGGTCGCGGTCAGCGGCTCGGCCCTGCCCGGCGGGCTGGCCCGGAAGTTCATGGACGTCTACGGGGACGTGCTCTACAACCTGTACGGCTCGACCGAGGTCTCCTGGGCCTCCATCGCCGGCCCGCCCGACCTGCGCGAGGCCCCGACCACCGCCGGCCGCCCGCCGCACGGCACCCGGCTGGAGATCCTGGACGACGCCGGTGAGCCGGTCCGGGACGGGCGGGTCGGGCGGATCTTCGTCGGCAACGAGATGCTCTTCGAGGGGTACACCTCGGGGGCCCGCCGGGAGACCCACGACGGCCTGCTGGACACCGGCGACCTGGGCCGGGTCAACGCCGAGGGCCTGCTCTTCGTCGACGGCCGGGCCGACGACATGATCGTCTCCGGGGGCGAGAACGTCTTCCCCTCCGAGGTGGAGGACCTGCTCGCCCAACTGCCGCAGGTCCGCGAGGCCGCTGTGATCGGGGTACCCGACCCCGAGTACGGCCAGCGCCTCGCCGCGTTCCTCGCCCTGCACCCCGGCGAGACGCTCGACCCGGAGGCGGTCCGCGAGTACGTCCGGCACTACCTGGCCCGTTTCTCCGTGCCGCGGGACGTGATCTTCGTGAAGTACCTGCCGCGCAACGCCACCGGCAAGGTGCTCAGTCGCGAGCTGCGCCGCTACTACGGCTGAGGCGGGACACACGAGGGAGGGACACGTCGGGCGGCCGGTGGTAACTTCTCATCCGCCGCCGATCCCGGCAGGTCCTTGCTCACTCGTTCCAGGAGCTGCTCGATGGTCCGTCTCCGCCGGCGCTGGGCACTCGGTCTCCTCGCCGGCGGCGTCTCCGCCGCAGCGCTCGGCACCACCCCACCGGTCCTCGGCCGTCGCCGCACCGGGACGCTGGTCCGGCGGCAGCCGCCCCCGGTCGAGGTGGAGAACCGCACGGCCGGCACGCCCTGGTGGCCGGAGGACGGCCACCGGGCCGTGGACGACCGGCACCGTCAGATCCAGGGGTACGCCTCGACCACCAGCGTCGCCCCCGGCGAGTCGATCGACTTCCACGTCGCGGTCAACCCGGCCGGCCGGTACCGGATCTCCATCCACCGGCTCGGCTGGTACGACGGCGCGGGCGCCCGTACGGTGCTGACCAGCCCGGAGTTCGACGGCGTGCCGCAGCCGGTGCCGCCCGCCGACCCGGTGACCGGGGCGATCATCTGCCGCTGGCCGGTCTCCTGGACGGTCCGGGTGCCGGACGACTGGGCCTCCGGCCTCTACCAGGCGGTCTTCACCTCGGCGGACGGCTGGCGGGCCTGCACCCCGTTCGTGGTCCGGGACGACCGGCGGGCCGCCACCCTCTGCGTGGTCCTGCCGGTCACCACCTGGCAGGCGTACAACCAGTGGCCGCGGGACCTGCGGGCCGGCAAGAGCCTCTACAACGGCTACGCGGCCACGGGCCGGCGCGATCCCCGGCTCCGGGCGCTGGAGGTCTCCTTCGACCGGCCGTACGCCGAACACGGCATCCCGATCCAGCTCACCCGGGACCACGACGCCATCCAGTGGCTGGAACGCAACGGGTACGACGTCAGCTACGCGACCAGCTTCGACCTCCACTCGGGACGGCTCGACCCGAGCCGGCACCGGGGGATCGTGTTCTGCGGGCACGACGAGTACTGGTCGCGGGAGATGCGCCGGACGGCGGAACGGGCCGTGGCCGGCGGGACCAGCCTCGCCTTCCTCGGCGCCAACAGCATCTACTGGCACGTCCGGGTGCGTCCCGCCGACGACGGCCGGCCCGAGCGGCTGGTGGCCTGCGCCAAGACCACGCCGGACCCCGGCGAGGACGCCGCCGGCCCGACCCTCACCTGGCGCGTCGTCCGCCCGCCCGAGCAGGCGCTGCTGGGAGTGCAGTACAACGGCATCGTCGGCACCCCACAGCCGCTGGTGGTCCGGGCGGCGGACCACTGGTTCTGGGCGGGCTCGGGGGTGGCCGACGGCGACCGGATCCCCGGTCTGGTCGGCGGCGAGGCCGACGGCGTGGCCCTCGACGTGCCCCGGCCGTCCGGGGTGGACGCCACCGTCCTCAGCGCGTCACCCTATCGGCGGCGCGACGGCGGCCACCGGGTGCAGAACACCCACCTGTACGAGACACCACAGGGTGCGCTGGTCTTCGCCTCGGGCACCCTGTGCTGGACGATGGCGCTGAACCGCCAGGGGAACCGGGACGAGCGGATCGAGCGGGCCACCGCCAACCTGCTGGACCGGATCACCGGCCGGGCCGGCAGGTCGGCGGGCCCGGCGGGTCCGGTGGAGGGCCAGGGCTGACAGGTCGGCGGGCGGGGCGGCCCGGTGTACCGGAAAGCCGCCCTGCCGCCGGCCTCAGCCCCGGTCGGTGGCCCGGCCGATCGCCGCCGCCACCCCGCCGACCTGGTCGGCGAGCAGGCCGAGCGCGCCCACCGCCCGGTCCACCGGGTCGTCGGAGGCGCCACCGAGCGCGCTGGCCCGCAGGTGGCCGGCCTTCACCTCGGCCCACCGTCGGGCCTGCTCGGGAGTGAGCCGGCCACGCAGCTCGGCCAGCTTCAGCAGGTTCGCCTCGGCGCCCGCGGCGAGCGTCTGCGCCTCGCCGACGTAATGGTCGTCGACGACCGCCTCCAGCTCCTCGTCGCTGAGCACCGGGACGATCCGCTCGGCCAGTTTGTTCATGTTCCGGTACGACCCCTGGAGCTGGAACGGCGGCTCCGTGCGGGACGCGTCGGACTGCGCCGCCGAGGCGATGTACGCCTGGTTGTTGGCGAGCACGATCTGCTGCACCCGCAGCAGCTTGCGCAGCACCGAGACGATCTGTTCCAACTCCACCGGCGAGTACGGGTGGGAGAGCTGATCGGCCCGCACCGAGTCGTCGCCCCGGGCCATCCGGACCAGCAGTTCGACGTCGCCGCGGTCGCGGCCGGAGAGCGGCGCCAGCACCGGGTTCGAGGTGAGCGCGTTCTCGATGTAGCTCAGCGCGAACACCTCCTCCCGGCCGGACAGCACGTCGCCGAGGTTCCACACGTCGGCCCGGTTGGCCAGCATGTCCGGCACCCGGAACCGCTGCCCCGACTCGGTGTACGGGTTGCCCGCCATGCACACCGCGAACCGCTTGCCCCGCAGGTCGTAGGTGCGGGTCCGGCCCTCCCAGACGCCCTCCATCCGGCGCTGCCCGTCGCAGAGCGAGATGAACTTCTGCAGCAGCTCCGGCGAGGTGTGCTGGATGTCGTCGAGGTAGAGCAGGACGTTGTTGCCCAACTCCAGGGCGAAGGAGATCTTCTCCACCTCCTGCCGGGCGGTCGCGTCGGGCGCGTCCGCCGGGTCGAGCGAGGTCACCCCCGAGCCCAGGGCCGGCCCGTTGACCTTGACGAAGACCAGGCCGAGCCGGCTGGCCACGTACTCCATCAGGGTGGTCTTCCCGTAGCCGGGCGGGGAGATCAGCAGCAGCAGGCCGGACTGGTCGACCCGCTTGGCGTCGCCGGTCGCGCCGAGCTGGCGGGCCAGGTTGTCCCCGATCAACGGCAGGTAGACCTCGTCGAGCAGCCGGTTGCGGACGAACGCGCTCATCACCCGCGGCCGGTACTCCTCCAGCCGCAGCCGGTCCCGCTCGGCGGCCACCAGCGCGTTGCGCCGGCGCTGGTAGTCCCGGTACGCGGGCACCAGCTCGGTGCGGAACCGGCGGGTACGGGCCAGCGTCTCGTCCAGCCGCAGCGTGAGCGCCGAGCCGACGACCCGGGAATGCGCGCCGAGCAGCCCGCCGACGGTCTCCGACATCGTCGCCGCCGCCTCGTGGCGTGGCAGGTCGACGCCGCACAGCTCCACCGCGACCGCCTCCGGCAGGTCGTACCCGGACAGCGTGCCGTCATCGGTCGCGAGGAACGCGGTCAGCCACGCCTCGACCAGCTGGTGGCGGCTGGTCAGGTCGCCGTCGAGGGCCCGCAGGTCGCCGTCGAACTCCCGGGCGGACCGGGACTGCGGGCCGCCGAGGGCGCGGCGGAACCGGTCGAGCATGGCCCGCGCCCCGGCACCGGTGACGAAGCCCGCGGGCGGTCGGGCCAGCTCCTCGAACAGGTACTCCCCGGCCAGGGCGGCCTCCCCGGCCGGCCCGGTCAGCCCGGCGTCGGCCAGGAAGCGGCCGACCTCGGCAGCCAGCTCGGCGTGCAGCCGGTCGATCGCGTCCCCCGCCTCGACCCGGTCGCCGGGCGGCGCGGCACCACTGTCGGGGCGGCCGAAGCGGTCCCGGGCCCGGGCCAGCGAGGTGGCCCGGGCGGTCCAGCCGGCCCGGGCCGGCTCGGCCGTGCCGAACCGCCAGAAGAGCTGCCCGGCGGCCCGGGCGGCCGGCGGGTAGCGGAGCAGGCCCGCCCCGGCGTGCAGGCGCAGCAACGCCCGCAGGATCTCGGTGGCGTCGTGGTCGTGCACGCCGCGCTCGTAGCCCTCGTCGTAGCGGGCCTCGGCGAACCGCCGGACCAGGTCGCGCAGGTCGCCTGCGTCGGCCGCCGCCGCCCGCAGCCCGTCCAGGGTCAGCCCCTCCCGGCCCGCCTCGGCGGCGGTCAGGATCGACGTGGCCAGGTACTCCGCGCGGTACACCTCCGGCGACTCGGAGACCAGCGGCTGGTCCCAGAACCGGCGGGTGCGGACGAACTCCTCGTCCCGGACCGGGGCCCGGTAGTCGGTGCCGGTCACCGCCACCGCCAGCCGTCCGTCGTGCGGCACCACGGTCACGTCGATCGGCTGGGTGTTCACCGCGAACCGGTGCCGACCCAACCGGATCGTCTCGCCGCCGTCCGCGTACAGGTCGAGGCGGTCGCGCAGGCCGCGACCGGCCTCCTGGCGCGCGGCCCGGATCCGGCCGTCCAGCTCCTCGGCCCGGACCTGGTCGCCGAGGGTACGCAGCTCGTCCACGATTGCGCGCAGCTTGCCCACCATCGGGTCCGCCGCGAAGTACGTGTTGATCTCGTCCAGCGAGCCGAGCGTGCCGATCCGGCGCCGCACGCTGACCAGGATGCGCTCCGCCGACGAGACGACCCGGTCGGCCCGCCGGGCCCGCTCGTCGAGCAGCGCCTGCTTGCGGGAGGAGAACGCCTCGTAGATCTCGGTCCGCCGGGTGGCCAGCTCGGCGAGGAAGTCGTCGAACTCCCCGAACCGGGATTCCAGGTCCTCGACCCGCAGCAGCAGCCGGCCGAGCTGCTCGTCGCAGCGCTCGGCGGTGTCCGCCGCCGCCAGCGCCCCGGTCACCGCCTGCCCGAGCAGCGCGAACTCGGCCGCGAAGCCGGCCCGCCCCTCCACCTCCAGCAGCTCCCGGCGGCGGTTGTCCAGCACCGCCCGGGCCCGGTTGACCGCGCCGAGCACCTCGCCGACCCGGGTCAGGATTCCGGTGCGTACGGTCGCGTCGGCGATGTCCAGCCCGCCCACCACGTCAGTGATGGTCTGCAGGCCCTCGGCGCGCCCGGCCAGCTCGTCACGGACCGCCCCGGCCTCGGCCACCGTGCCGATCGCGGCACCCTGCCCGGCCAGCCGGTCCACCTCGGACTGGTAGCCGGTGAACGCGTCGTCCCGGCGCAGGAAGTCCACCGCCCGCCGGCCGGCGGCCGTCAACTCCTCGTCCAGCCGCTCCGCCAGCTCGTCGATCCGCCGGTGGTCGACGTAGCGCAGCTCCCGCAGGGTCTCCAGGTGGCCGCGCGCCTGGCGCAGCCCGGCGAGCTGCCGCACCCAGTCGTCGGCGGTGAGCGGGGCCTCGCCGCGCGCCCGCCGGGCCAGCGAGGCGATCCGCTCCGCGCTCTCGTCCAGCGCGGTCCGCGCCTGGCCGGTGAGGGCGCGGACCTTCTCGTACTCGTCGAGGACCGCGACGGCGGTGCGCCGCAGGTCGGCCAGCGGCGCCAGCAGCTCACCGAGGTCGGCGTCGCCGAGCCAGTGGTAGTGGTCGACGATCCGGGCGCAGGCGGCGATCAGCGCCTCGTAGCCCGTAGTGGTGGCCGCGGCCCCGTCGACCATCCGGGCCACCGACAGGCAGTCGGAGATGCCCCGGACCAGGTCGGCGTTGCCGATCCGCTCCAGCGGGCCGGTGCCCGCCGGCTGGGCCGCCGCGTACGCGTCGGAGACGTACGGCGTCTGCCAGATCTGCATCGGGTGGACCCGGGTCGGCTCGTCGGAGGTCGCCCGGAACACCACCAGCGTGCCGTCGTCGAAGAGCGAGAAGCCGTGGCACAGGATCGGCGCGGCCACCTCCTTGCGGATGGCGTTGTACGGCAGCAGCAGCGAGCGGCCCTCCGCCCGGGCGTGGAAGACGTAGAGGACGTCCTCCCCGTTCGGGGAGCGGACCACCCGCTCGAACTCCAGCCCGGACACGTCGGTGTCGAAGGTGCGGGTGACCCCCGTGGCCAGGTGGTACCCGCCCGCGAAGATGATGCCGTGGTCCTCGGGCAGCCGCTGGCAGGCCGACCCGATGCCGTCGAGCCGGACCACCTCGCGGGTCAACGTGTTGAAGACCAGGTGCCGCCACTCGGTCTCCTTGTACGGCCGGATCCGCAGCAGGATCAGCGGGCCGACCCGCGCCCAGCTCACGTCGGCGTCGGCCAGGCTCTGCAGCGGCTCGTCCACCGGCTCGTCGTAGATGCCCTCGCCGACCTCGGTGTTGTTCTCCAGCTTGACGGTGAGGGTGCCGCCGACCGTCTCGACGAAGACCTCGTTCTGGATCGAGATGTGCGGGTGCCGGCCGAGGACGTGGTCCTCCCGGGTCGTCTCGATCCACTCGAAGTCGTGCGAGGGCGGGAAGACGTGGTCCCGCTCGCCCCGGTTGTCCAGGTACCCGACGCCGCCGTCGGTGTCGAGCCGCCAGCGCAGCACCCGGATGTCGTCGGTCCGCGGGCCGGTCTGGAACACCGCCAGCAGCCGCCCGTCGAGCCGGCGCAGTTGCAGCAGCCGGGTCTGCCGGTAGTAGCGGTACAGCTCCCCGAAGTCGCGCTGGAATGCCGCGTCGCGCAGCAGACCGGGCACCTCGTCGGTCCCGGCCCGGTCGAACCGGAAGGTGTCGCCGGCGACGTCGGTGGCACCGGTGCCGCCGTCGGTGGTGCCGGCGGCGCCGTCCCGCGCGAAGCGGTGCAGCGAGAAGACGTCGTCGACCGTCGTCTCCGGCTTGAGGCCGATGAAGACGTTGTAGCCGAAGAGCATCAGCCCGCCGACCGACACGATGTCCCGGGGCACGCAGTTGTGCTCGGTGCGGATCCGCTCGGTGCTGAGCAGGCACAGCTCGGTGCTGCCGAAGACCTCCAGCCGCCGGGCGTTGAGCCGCTCCGCCCGCCGGGCCAGCTCGGTGGCCTGCCCGGCGAGCCGGTTCCGCAGCACCTCGTAGCTGCCCGCGTCCAGCCCGGCCGGACCGCCATCCACTCCGGTCGGCCCGGCCGCGTCCCCGCCGGTCGGACCGGGCACCGGCTCACTCACCGGCGCGCTGCCGCGGGCCGGCCAGGGCAGCCACCGGGGTCTCGGCCACGCCCAGGCGCTGCGCGGCGTTCAGCAGTTCCTGGAGCTTGCCCTTGTCCGCGCCGCCGGCCCGCATCTGCTGCAACAGGAAGGCGGAGAGGGTCAGGTTCTGCACGTCGCCGCTGTTCACCGCGCCGAGCATCCGGGTCAGGTCCTCGGTGAAGCTGGCCGTGCCGTCCAGCCACGGCTGGGTGAGGCCACGGGCCACATCGGAATGGGCGACGAAGCCGTCCACGCTCTTGCCGAACGAAATCGAGCTGAGCAGCCGGTCGAAGAAGACGCTGTCCCCGCCGACGATGTCGATGTTCGCCTTCTCCAGACCGATCGAGACCAGCTTCGCCTGCGCCTCGGCGACCTGCCGCTGCGTGTCCAGCCCGGCGAGGCGGATCTCCCTCTCCAGCTCCAACCGCAGCCGGTACTCCTCGTGCTGGCGGGTGGCGTCATCCAGCGCGGCCATCGCCGCGGCCTTGTCGGTGAGGCCCTCGGCCTCGCCCTTCAGCTTCTCGCGTATCGCCTCCGCGGCGAGCAGGGCCTTGTCGCGCTCGACGGCGACCTCCGCGCGGCCAACCTTCTCGATCGCCTCGGCGCCCCGTTCGCGGACCTGGACCTCGGCCAGCCCGGCCGCCGCCGCCTCGGCCTGCAGGCCCTCGGCCAGCCGGATCTTGGCCCGGGTGTCCAGCTCGGCCGTCTGCTGCCGGGCCTCCGCGAGGACCAGCTCCTCACGCGCCTTGAACTTGGCCGCCGCCTCGGCCGCCTCCGCCGCCTTGATGTCCTTGACCAGGTGCTCCTGGGCCTCGGCCTCGGCCTGGATGACCACCGCCTGACGGGTCCGCTCGGCCTCCTCGACCACCCGCAGGCGCTTGATGTTCTCCTCCTGCTCGGCGACGGTCTTCTCGACCGCGATCCGCTCCCGGACGACCTCGGCGATGGCCCGCTTCTCCGCCTCGACCTCCTTGTCCTTGGAGATCGTGCTGAGCTCGGTCTCCCGCTGTCGGCCGATGACCTCCAGCATGCGGTCCTTCTCGATCCGCTCGGTCTCGATCGCGATGACCCGCTCCCGGTTCTTCTCGGCGACCGCGATCTCCCTGGACCGGTTCTCGTGCTGGATGCCCAACTGCTCGTCGGTGCGGATGTTGGCCGACTCAGCCCGCAGCCGCTCCTCCGCCCGTACCCGGGTGACCTCGGCCTCCTCGCGGGCCCGCACCGTCTCGATCTCGCGCCGCTGCTTGGCCTCGGCGTCCGCCTGCCGCCGCTCCAGCTCGAGGATCGCCTCGCGGGCGTCGACGTTCTGCCGGGTGATCTCCTTTTCCTCGCTGCGCTGGAACTCGTTGGTCTTAACGTGCTCGATCGCGGTCAGCTCGGTGATCTTCCGGATGCCCTGGGCGTCGAGGATGTTCTTGGCGTCCAGTTGGGACATCGGGGTCTGCTCGAGGAAGTCGATCGCCGCGTCCTCCAGGCTGTACCCGTTGAGGTCGGTGCCGATCACCCGGATGATCTGGTCGCGGAACTCGTCGCGCTTGGTGTAGAGGTCGACGAAGTCGAGCTGCTTGCCGACCGTCTTCAACGCCTCCGAGAACTTGGCATTGAAGAGCTCCTGGAGCGTCTCCCGGTCGCTGGCCCGGGCGGTGCCGATGGCCTGCGCCACCTTGATGACGTCCTCGGTGGTCTTGTTGACCCGGACGAAGAAGGTGATCCGGATGTCGGCGCGGATGTTGTCCCGACAGATCAGACCCTCGTTGCCGGTCCGCTCGATGTCGATGGTCTTCACCGAGATGTCCATGATCTCGGCCTTGTGCAGCACCGGCATGACGACCGCCCCGGTGAACGTGACGTCGACCCGGCGGACCTTGGAGACGATCAACGCCTTGCCCTGTTCCACCTTGCGGAACAGGCGGCTGACCAGGAAGACCACGCCGATGGCGACGAGCAGGAGGACGGCGAGCAGTACGCCGATCCCGGTGGTGAGGACATCCATGGCTGAGCGCGCGGTGCCGGCCCGGTGGTGCGGGCGGACCGGTAGGTGCCGCGCATCCTCCTTTCGATAAGGGTGTGCGGGGCAGCGTGGGACGGACCAGCGGCGGGGTGACCGGGCGGTCGAGGCTGAAAGGTGACCCGCCGTCGCGGCCGAGGGTCACCGACGGCGGTTACATCGGTGCGTGACGCGAAGGATCGGGGTCGAAGGCGATGTCGGCGGGCATGACCCAGAAGAACTCGCCCTCGACGTCGTAGTCGTAGATCAGCGCGGAGCTGCCGGCGCGCAGTGGCTCGGCGCCGGGCTGACGGACCTGGACGATCGCGGAGGAGCCGTCCGCCGCCGTCACCTCCGCCTGCCCGAAGTCGGCGGTCACCCGGCCGGTGCGGATGGTGCAGAGGCTGCCGACGAAGGCGTGCCGGCTGGCCTCCGTACCGGTGGGGAAGAGGCGGCTCAGCGGCACGGCCACCAGCCGGGTCACCAGCCCGGCGCCGAGCAGGGCCACCAGCAGCACCCCCACCGACAGGGCGACCCGGGCGGCGACGCCGAGGCCGAGCCCGTCGAGCAGCACGGTGCCGGCCAGGCTGACGAACCAGGCCACCGCGACGAGCAGGGAGAACACGATCGCGGAGGGCAGCCCGCCCAGCCCCAGGCCGGCCAGGAAGCCACTCGGCGCACCGTCGACGTCGAGGTCGTCGCCGAGGTCCAGCACGCCCGTCAGCACCAGCAGCCAGTAGCCGACGACCACCAGCAGCAGGAAGCTGAACAGCACGGTGGGGAAGCTGAGCGCCGTATCCAGAAACCCGGCCACCGCGAACCCCCTCCCCGTCACCGGCGAGGCCTCACCCCTACCGGCAGGGTTGATCGTGACACGGGGTGTCAACGCCGGACGGCCGCCGAACGGTTGGTTTCGCGGCAGCCCGACCGGCCGGCCCGACCTGCGGAACCGATCGGCCCGGCGGGCAGCGGCGGGGTCAGCCCGGTAGGGCGATCCGACCCGCCACCACGGCGGCGGCGATGTCGGTGCGGTGGTGCGAGCCGGCCAGCTCGATGCCGCGTACCAGGGCGTACGCGGCCTCCCGCGCGGCGGCCAGGTCGGGGCCGGTGGCCGTACCGCAGAGGACCCGGCCGCCGGCGGATAGCAACGCGCCGTCGGAGGCCCGGCGGGCGGTGCCGGCGTGGATGACCCCCGGGCGGTCCGCGCCGGTGATCACGTCGCCGGTACGCGGCGCGGCCGGGTAGCCGTCGGCCGCCACGACCACGGTGACCGCCGCGCCGTCCCGCCAGCCCAGCGGCGGATGCGCGGCCAGCGTGCCGGTGGCTGCGGCGTGCAGCAGCCCGGCGAGCGGCGTCTCCAGCAGCGCCAGCACGACCTGGGTCTCCGGGTCGCCGAACCGGGCGTTGAACTCGATCACCCGCGGCCCGGCGGCGGTGATCGCCAGCCCGACGTAGAGCAGCCCGGCGAAGGGCGTGCCCCGCCGGCGCATCTCCGCCAGCGTCGGGCGCACCACGTCGCGCATCACCTCGTCGACCAGGCCGGGCGGCGCCCAGGGCAGCGGCGCGTACGCCCCCATGCCGCCGGTGTTCGGGCCGGTGTCGCCGTCGCCGGCCCGCTTGAAGTCCTGCGCGGGCAGCAGCGGCAGCGCCGCCTCGCCGTCGGTGACCACGAAGAGCGAGACCTCGGGGCCGGCGAGGTACTCCTCGATCACCACCCGGCCGCACTCCCCGGCGTGCTGGAGCGCCACGGCCCGGTCCTCGGTGACGACGACGCCCTTGCCGGCGGCCAGGCCGTCGTTCTTCACCACGTACGGCGGGCCGAACTCGTCCAGCGCCCGGCCGGTGCTCTCGGCGTCGGCGCAGGTGAAGGCGCTGGCGGTGGGCACACCGGCGGCGAGCATGACGTCCTTCGCGAACGCCTTGGAGCCTTCCAGCCGGGCCGCCTCCGCCGACGGACCGAACACGGCGATGCCCTTGGCGCGTACCGCGTCCGCGACCCCGGCCACCAGCGGCGCCTCCGGCCCGATCACCACCAGATCGGCCCCGATCTCCACCGCGAGCCCCGCGACGCCCGCCGGATCGGTCGCGTCGACCGATCGCAGCTCCGCCACCCCGGCAATCCCCGGATTACCAGGAGCCGCGATCAGCGCCTCGACGGAAGGATCGCCGGCCAACCCGAGCGCGAGCGCATGCTCCCGCCCGCCACCACCCACAAGAAGAACCCGCACGACCCCGCATCCTACTGACCCCACCCGCACCCCCGTTGATCAAGGAGTTTGCATCTCATTTCTGGTCTCCGAAGGACCAGAACTCCTTGATCAACGCGGGGCCCGGGTGGGGTGGGGGTCAGGGGAGGAGGGGGTGACGGACCACGTTTTCTTCGCGGCCGGGGCCTACGCCGACAACGCTGACGCGGGTGCCGGTGAGTTCTTCGATGCGGGCGATGTAGCGTCTCGCGTTCTCCGGGAGCTCTTCCTCGGTTCTGGCCTTGGTGATGTCTTCCCACCAGCCGTCGAGCTCTTCGTAGACGGGCTTGGCGTGGTGGAATTCGGTCTGCGTCATCGGCATGTCGTCGACGCGCTCGCCGTTGATCTCGTACCCGACGCAGATCGGCACCTTGGGCAGGCCGGTGAGCACGTCCAGCTTGGTGACCACCAGGTCGGTGACGCCGTTGAGGCGGGACGCGTACCGGGCGACGACGGCGTCGAACCAGCCGCAGCGGCGCTCCCGGCCGGTGGTGGTGCCGTACTCGTGGCCGACCTTGCGCAGGTGCTGACCGTTGTCGTCGAAGAGCTCGGTCGGGAACGGGCCGGCGCCCACCCGGGTGGTGTACGCCTTGCTGACCGCGATCACCCTGGTGATCGCCGTCGGCGGGATGCCGGCGCCCACGCACGCCCCGCCGGCCGTCGGGTTCGACGAGGTGACGAAGGGGTACGTGCCGTGGTCCATGTCGAGCATGGTGGCCTGGGCGCCCTCGAGCAGCACGGTCTCGCCGCGGTCCAGCGCGTCCCAGAGCATCACCCGGGTCTCCGCGATGTACGGCTTGAGCCGCTCGGCGTACTCCAGGTACTCCTCGATCGTCGCGTCGAGGTCGATCGCCTTACGGTTGTAGACCTTGAACAGCAGCTGGTTCTTCTCGCGCAGCGCCAGCTCCAGCTTCTTGCGCAGGATGCCCGGGTCGAGCAGGTCCTGCAGCCGGATGCCCATCCGGGCGACCTTGTCGCCGTACGCGGGACCGATGCCGCGGCCGGTGGTGCCGATCCGGGAGGAGCCGAGGTAGCGCTCGACCACCCGGTCCAGCGCCCGGTGGTGCGGCATGATCAGGTGCGCGTCGCCGGAGATGCGCAGCCGGGAGACGTCCACGCCCCGCTCGGCGAGCCCGTCGATCTCCTCCAGCAGCACCTTCGGGTCGACCACGACGCCGTTGCCGATGATGATCATGGCGCTGGGCGAGAGCGCGCCCGACGGCATCAGGTGCAACGCGTACCGCTGGCCGTCCGGGGTGATCACCGTGTGCCCGGCGTTGTTGCCGCCGGAGTAGCGCACCACGTAGTCGACCCGCTCACCCAGCAGGTCGGTAACCTTGCCCTTGCCCTCGTCGCCCCACTGAGCGCCGAGAAGCACGATCGCTGGCATCTTTTCCGCCTCCAGAAGGCTCGGGTGCCAGGTGGCGACCGGTTGGCGAGCCCGGGGTGTCAGGCTAACAAGTAGTGACGGCGCGGCTGGCAGGGGTCGCGGCGAGAGGCAGGAGGCTCGGCCGGTGTACGACGTGGTGCTGCTCACCCTCGGCTCGGAGCGGGACGCTCCCGGTGGGGGCTGCGGCAGCGGTGGAGCCTGCTGCGGCGGTGCCGCCGAGGCCGCCGGGGAGAAGGCCGAGGAGCGCTGCGAGACGCCGCGCGTACCCGTGCTGGCCTGCGCGGACGCGCTGACCGCCCGGGGTGCCCGGGTGGAGATGGTGACCGCCCGCTCGGACGCGGAGATCGACGAGGTGCTGGCCCGGCTCGACGGCCCGCCGCGCTCCGACGGCCTGACCTGGCCGGACCCGGATGCCAAGACCCGGCTCGTGGTCGCCACGGCCAGTGACGGACAGTTGCGCGCCGTCGTGCGCCGGCTGGTCCGGCGGTACGCCCCGCCGCCCAGTCGCCGCCCCGCCGACCTGCCTGCGAACCGGACCGTGCCGGACCTGCCGACGGTCGGCGTACTCCCGCTGGACCCGGCCCGGAGCGGGACGCACCGCGACCTGGTCGCGCAGCTCGGGCTGCCGCGCGACCCGGCGGCGGTGGCCGCCGCGGTGGTCGACGGCAGCGCCCGCCGGCTCGACCTGCTCCGCACCGACGGCGGCTCGGTGACCCTGGACGGCGCGCTGCTCGGCGCGGCCGACGACGCGGGCCGGCCGCTGCACTGGCGGGCCCGGGTCGAGGTGGACGACGTCGTCCTCTCCGACGGCGACGAGCCGATCATGGCCTGCGCGGTCGGTAACGCCGGCGGGTACGCCCGCCTCGACGAGGTGGCGCTGCTGGCCGACCCGGACCCGACCGACGGCCGGGTCGAGGTGGCGGTTGCCGTGCCCGTGGTGACCCGGTCGGCGTTGGGCCGGAAGCGGGTACGGCTGGAGGTGCGCCGGGCCCGGGGCCGGGCCGTGGCGGTCGTCCCGCGCGACGGGAAGGTGCCCTTCCTCGACGACGGCGTCGAGGGCGAGCTGAGCCGGAAGCGATCCTGGTGGATTGAGCCGGGCGCCTGGGCGGTCTGGGCGGTCTGACCCCCGTCGATCCGTGGGCGGGCCCCCGGGAAACCCGGACGGCCTATCCTCGGCGGGAGGAATGGGGAGGAACCGTGGTGCACGAGAACGCCGACCGGGCCCACGTGCCGGGCCAACAGCCGGTGCCCGAGCGGGACATCGAACCGCTCTGGCCGCCGGACCCGACGGAGCCGGTCGCCGCCCAGCCGTGGGCGGTGCCGACCCAGCCGGCCGCACCCGCCTGGCCCACCCCACCGCCGGCTCCCGCTCCGGGGCCGGCCGCCGGTGCAGGCGCGCCCGCCGGCTGGGCGATGACCACGCGGCCCGGCGCGGGCACCTGGCCACCGGTGCCGGCCGCGGCGCCGCGACCGCCGGCCGACCAGGGCGACGCGGGTGACGCCGGTGCCACGGCCGACGGCGGGGCACCCGGGCCACGGGCCGCGCAGCCGGCCGTCGACCTGGACCTGCCGTTCACCCTCGACCAGCCCACTGCCACCGGACCGGGCGGCCCGACCGCCGCCGGCCCCTACGCCAGTGCGTCGCCGTGGGAGCAGCCGCCGCAGCGGCTGACCAACGCATCGACCGAGCCGGCAGCCGACGGCACCGGCCCGGCGCAGACCGCGCCGGCCCCGGACGCCGGAACGAACACCGCCCCTCCGTCGGCCGGTCCGCCGCCCCCGACGGCACCGGTCGCCGACGAAGCGCCCGGGCCGCCCCGGCTCGGGCCGTTCCCGCCCGCGCCGGGCGTACCGGTCCACCGCGCCGACCAGCGGCCGCCGATGCCCGGCCCGG